>JAFGBI010000099.1 GCA_016933275.1 Polyangiaceae bacterium
ACCTGGAACGCCGACGGCACGCCGAGCTTTGGCGAGCCGCTCGCGCTCGACACCGACATCGCGGTGCCCGCCGGGGAGTGACGGTGCGTCGGACGCGAGGGCGGCGCCGCCCCCATGCGTTCCCCGCGCCGCGGGGCGCGCCCGGGGTCAGCCCCAGGGATCGATCGGGCCGCAGGTGTCGTCCTGGCAGGTGGGCTCCGGGGGCATCGCGCACTCGTCGATGGGGCAGGGCTCGCCGTTGCCGTCCACCATCGGATCGCAGAGAGCCTCGTACTGGTGCTGCCGCCGCGTGATGGTCTGCTTGCTGAGCGGGAGGTGGGGGCAGCCGAGCAGGCAGATGCAGTCGGTGGGCGCGAGGATCTCGTGGTCGATCTCGCCCCAGCCGCAGTCGCTGGGCTGGGTGCAGTAGTCCACCGCGGTGCCGCCGGTGCCCGTTGCTCCGCCGGTGGTGCTGGCGCCACCGCTGCTGCTCGCGCCGCCGGTGTTGCTCGCGCCGCCGCTGCCCGTGCTCGGCTCGTCGTTTTCGCTGCAGGCGATGGCGCCCAGCATCGCCACCGCGGTCATGAGCACCCGGAAACGAGTCGTCGAAGCCGGCATCCCTTCCTCCCGTCGCGCCCCAGGGCGCTCCTCGGCTATGCTGAGCGCACGGAGCCGGGCGGGCAAGTGCCGGAGCGGAGCGAAGCGGCGCCCAGGGCGTGGAGGCTGGTTGCCTCGGTCGCGCTCGCCGTCCTGCTGCTGGTCGCGGTCATCGGCCTTCTCGCGGCGCGGCGCGGCGCCGGTCGCGGCGGGGGAGCGGTCGTTGCGGCGCCTGCCGGCGCCTCGAGCGCCAGCGCCGCGGCGGGCAACGCGGGATTGCTCGGGCCTCCCTCGCCGGAACGCGTCTTCGCGGGGCTCGGGGGCCGAAGAAACCTGCCGGTGGTGCTGGAGACGGACCACGGTCCGATCGACTGCGTGCTCGACGGGGACCGTGCGCCGCGCGGCGTGAGCCTCTTCCTCGCCCTGGCCACCGGGCGTGCCCGCTGGAGAGAGGCGGAAACCGGCGCGCTCCGTGAGGATCCGCTCTACCGGGATCTCACCTTCCACCGCGCGATCCCCGGCGTGCTCGTGCAGTCGGGCTGTCCCGTCGGCGACGGTAGCGGCCACCCGGGTTACCGGATCGAGGTCGAAGCAGGACCCGACGACGCCGACCGCCTGCGCCAGCCGGGTGCCCTCGGGCTCGCCCGGTACACGCCGCCGCCGTACCGCACGGATCCGCACCCTCCGCCCCCGGGCCACGTCCTCGGGAGTCAGTTCTTCATCGGGCTCGTCGACATGAGCCACCTCGCCGGACAGGTGACCGTGCTCGGTCGCTGCGCAAACCTGGATCGAATTGCCAGCATCGCACGCGCGGTGCGGCGGGGCGACCCGCGCCCGCGGCTCGAGCGCGTCACCGTCGAGGCGCGCTGACGCCCGGTTGACGCTAGCCGCCGAGCGTGCTCGCACCCACCGCCTCGACGTCTGCGGTGGCCGCTGCCCGCTCGGCTCCGTCAGGCCTTCACCCGTCCCAGGAGCACGACGTAGTTCTTGCCGCGCTCCTTGGCGCACTTGGGGCACGTCGTGTACCAGTGCAAGAGCCGGTCCGTCTCCACCCCCTCGCGACGGGCCTGCTCGGCGAAGTCCTGGCACCAGCGGCCGGTGTCGCTGAACGGACCCTCGTACACCCTGGACAGGTAGCGGCCGGGGAGCTTGACCATCTCGGTGTCCGGGAGATCCCGGTCCACCGCCAGGTAGACATCCATGTTCCAGCGTGAGGTGTGGTCCGAGAGGCAGAGCCAGTCCGGACTCTTCGCGTGCGTGGCCTCGACCTTCGCGGGGAGCCTGCGCATGGTGCGGCCGAAGCCGACCGGCATGAACAGCAGGGTGAAGACCCGGTCCTTGGCGAACCTCTCCTCGGTCCAGGTGATGGTCTCGTTGTTCCAGCGATCCGGATCGAATGGCGGGCAGCAGGTCGATTCGATCGGCGTTCCCACCGCGCCGATGTTACCAGGCGCGGTTTCGCGGCGGTGCGGGGAGTCCGGCGGGTGGGACCGCCGTCGCTCTCCGGTTGGGGCCGTCCCTCGACCGGCACTCGCGGTCCGACCGACCAGGGCTGCGGCGGCTGGCAACGCCGGCTCTCGGGCCTCGCCGTCGGCGAGGCTCCCCAGCGCGAGTGCCTCCGGGTTGGCGCCGTCCGGGGTTCCACGCGGTTTCGTTCGCAGCGCGTGCCCTCGCCTCGCCCGTCGGGTGTGCGATACGCCCCACCGTCGAGAGGTGGCAGGGGCCCGTCCAGGGGACGGGGGTGGGGTCACCTCGAGGTCGAAGCTCGCGAGGATGGCGGGGCCCGACCTGGCATTGGGGTGTTGCTGGCGTGATCGCGCCGGTGACACGATGGGAGCAAGCGGGGAGCAAGATCGTGGGTTCGATGCACGTCCTGGTGATGGTGGCGTACGTCGCGTTCTCGGTCGCAGCGGGCGCGGTCGGCCGCGCGCTCGACAGGATGGGGGCCATGATCCCTGGCGGCGGATGGGCAGCGGGCGGTCGGAGCACGGGCGGCTCGGAAACCGGCGGCGACGATACCGGTGGCGACGAAACAGGTGGCGAAGCTGGGAGCATTGCGTCCCAGGGCGGCGCCGAAACGGGTGGTGACGACACCGGCGGCAGGGCGACAGGGGGCGTCGGAACGGGGGGTCGCGTCACGGGCGGCTTCGGCCCCGGGGGCCGCGCGACGGGGGGTGGCACCGCGACCGGAGGCAGCGCAAGCGGCGGCACCGCGGGGGGAGAGCCCTGCAGCCCGGAGGCCGGGGATTGCGCCGTGATGGGACAGTGGTGCCAGGACTACGTCTGCGCGCCGCCGTGATGACCGCGTAGAGCCACGCCTCGGTCGAGCGCGAGGTGCGGACGGCTAACGAGTCCGGTCCCGGTCCCGGCGCCCCCGGCGCACCAGGAGCATCACCCCGAGCAGCCCGAGGCCGGCCGCGCTCCAGGGACGACCGGGACCGTCGGTCGCGAGACGGCAGCCGCAGGTGACGTCGGTGTCATCGTCGTCGCTCGCGTTGTCGCTCGCGTCGTCGCCCTCGCCGTCATGGAAGTGGCCATCGGTCGGCGCTCGGTGGCGTTCGCCAGCGCCACTTGGGCTGCAACCATCGGGAAATGCTCACCGGACGGCTCGGCACGGCCTTGGCAAAGACAGGGCGTGGCCACTGCCGCGACACCGCGCCCGACTGCGCCCGCTTGCGGAGCCAAGCCCCGCGAGCGTCATCGGCCCGAACGGACCGTGTTGCATCAGGTACTGTCGGCGCACTGGCAGGAGTTTCGCGAGCACGCCGAGCAAGCTGGGGGCTTGCCCCAGTTCGTGGCGACGGAGGTTGACGAGTACCTGCGCTAGCGCTGGCTCCGAGCGGCCCCGCTCCACCCAGCGACGGCCCTGAGCCTGGCTCTTGCGCCACGTATGGGAGGTTGACGTCAGTTCCCACGCGCGCTGCGGCGGACCGATGAAATGGGTCGAGGTCGCCACCGAGCCCCACGCCATCGCACGAGTGCTCGCCGAGCTCGAGCCCAGCGACGGACACCAGCCGAAGCGAACCGCTCCGCCCCACCGTCGCTTCTGGCCGCCCGAGCAGCTGGGTCTCGGGTTCGGATAGCCGGGGAAGCGGCCAGCGGCAGGACCAGCGCGAGGGGCTCGGGACGCCGCGACCTGGGGCCGAGGTCCGTGCCTCGGCACCGGCTGGGCCCCGCGCTTGGCGCCTACCAGCGCGCGAGGTTGGTCGATCGCAGCAGGCTGAGGCGGCGCGCGGGCCTCCGCTGCCTCCGCATCTCCGCTGCTGCGGTGCTCCGGGGTTCGCGAAACCCCACCCGATTCGCCTGGCCCCCGTCGCCCCCTTCCGCTCGCAGCTCGGGATTTGCTCGGGATTTGCCGAAAACTCGCAGTTCGAAATCCTTTTCCGCTCGTGGTCGGGAGGGGGCGATTTCAATCGATGTCAGGCGGCAGTCAACATCGGCCTCGAGGTCATGATGGCGCAGGGGTCATCGGGTCGAATTCGCGGAAGGCACGCGCGACGTTACAGGTGCGTTTGTCACCAGTTGAAATCGGCCCGGGCTGGCTAGTCCGTTTCTCCTGAGATACCTTCCCTCGCCAGGGGACGATGCTTCTATCCCGCTACGTCATTCGAGCATCCCTTGGCGATTACCGGGCGCGGCTCCTCCGTCCTGGCGAACCCGTCCACTCCGCGGACGACGCTGGAAGTCACTCGGCGTGGTTCTCCTTCAACTGGCAAATCGGAACGTGCGACCAAGAAGCCGTCGCCGCAGTTATGGAGCTCCGCAAACAACTATCGGGAGCACCCTTTCGCATGGAGAGCGGCCCGCTCGACCGCTCTGCCATCGACGAGCTTTGTCGTCAGCTCGAGCGTGCGTTTCGTGCCGGCGGCATCGTGTTCGAGCCCGTGCTGGCGATCGTGGTCCCCGAGATCGGGGTCCGCCCCGAACCGGTCCCTCCACCGCTTCCATCATCCCCTCACTCACCGGCTCCCGGACGGCCAGACTCCGAGGCCCCCCCCCGTCCACTTCGAGCTCACCTTGGTCGACGAGTTCGGCAATCCCCTCCCGGCTGCGGCGGTCGACGTCCTCTTCCGCCATTCTGGCGCCAACGACGTCAAGCCCACCGACGGCACCGGCACGGCCCGGCTCGACAAGCCCGGAGGGAGCAGCTTCGCCTTCGCTCGGCTCTCGGACGATGCCGCAGTGGAGACCCTTCGTACCGCCCTCGTCCCCGTTTGGAACCAGCCCCGGCGCGTGCAGGATCGCCGGGATGAGGTCTTCACCGAGGAAGACGACGACACCTCCGTCGTGTTCTTCCGCTCCGCTCCGCCACCCGAGGCGGGTAGGGCGCCGTCTCCTTCGCCGCTGCTCTCGCGGGAGTACCGGCTCGTCACCGGCGAGCCCCACCGCATCAGCATCCAGTGCCCCGTCGAGCTCGCGCTTCTTCGCGGGATGTACTTCGACATCGACAAGTGCTTCCTACTCCCCACTGCCTTACCTGACCTCACCTCGATCATCGATGTCTACGAGCGCAGCCGCGGCTCCGCCCTCCTCATCGTGGGACACACCGACACCAGCGGCGACTCGGCCTACAACGAGACGCTTTCGCTCGAACGCGCCGCATCGCTGGCCGCCTTCCTTCAGGATCGAGTCGAGGATTGGCTCGGCTGGTACGACTGGGGCAAGGTCGACGCAAAGCGCTGGGGTGAATACGAAGACTCACTGATGATCGGATCGTTCGCGAGCCGTGGCCTTACCCCCGGCCCGAACCCGACCCTCGCCTACCAACAGTGGCACAATGCGCTGCCCGAAGGGGATCGCGCGCCCAACTGGGAGACCCTCACTGAGGACGGCAAAACCGGACCCAGAACCCGCAGGCAGCTCATCGGCGACTACATGAACCACGACCGCACGTCGCTCCCCGCGGACGTGTCGGTGACCACGCACGGCTGCGGCGAGAACTTCCCCCTGGATCCATCGCTGGAGGAGCTCGATGGCGCGGCCGCAGACTGCGAGCACGACCCGACCGACCGCCGCGTCGAGGTGTTCTTCTTCGACGGCGGCCTCGGCGTGCAGCCTCCACCGCCCGGGTCGATCTCGAAACCCGGCAGCCCGGAGTATCGGGAATGGAGGGCGAGGGCGAGGCTCGTCGAGGATCTTGGCATCGGGGGCCGCGTACTCAAGGTACGGCTCCACGATCGGACCCCGAAGCCGCTCGACGCCGTGCCCTACTGGGTTAACATCGGCACGACCCGAGTGGGCCCCCGTATGAGCGTCGACGGCTGGGCGGAGATCGTTCTCCCAGAAGCAGAGTGCCCGGCAACGGTGCTGCTCGAATGGGGTACAACACCCGAGGGCAGCCCAGACGAGTTCGCGTATTCGCGCGAGATCGTGCCAGACTGCGCGCTTCCCGCCGATGGGGAGGAGGACGACGCGACTAGTCAACGACTGGCCCGTTCACGGCTGCAGAACCTCGGCTACGACTGCAGCACGGACCTATCGTTCCGGACCGCCGTCTTGCTCTTTCAGTTCGACTACGAACTCGAAGAACTGGGTCTGGACGATGCGGACCAGTTCCGGCCCCAGACCCTGGCGAGACTGCGCGAGATCTACGCGGAAGAGTGCGACGCCACTCCGGAGGCGGCGGGGTAGCCCATGCGGCACACACGAATGACCGGGCAGTTCGAGCCCGACAAGAACCGGAAACCACAAGGATGCCTGGTATCGTCAATCGTGGGTGCCGGGATTGTACTCTCTGCGGGGCTCGCGGCCGTCGTCGCGTACCAGGTGGCGCCTCGGTGGCTGGTCGCCGTCGACCCGACCGACGTGCCGGCAGGCTGGAGCACCTGGCCCGTCGCCTGTCTTGGCGTCGGGTACCTGTCGAACGACGTCGCCGTCTCCCTCGACAAGTACGGTCGCCGCTCTGCATTCACGAACGCGCAGCTCGGTCCATTCATCCTAGAATATGATGTGTCGTCATCGCGATATGGAAGGACCTGCTACGCACGGTGCTTGCGTCATCCAAGGTCCAGCAGGTCGCGCACTTGCTTTAGCCGAGAGGTGAATCTTTGGGCGCGGCCTCGTTACTTCGACACGCTGGCCCTGCGCTACTCGCCCGACGACGACCTCTATGTCGTCTCCGAACATGACCCCGGCCTGAATCGGGATGTCTTTGTACACGCCTTCCGAGACCGCAGTGGGTTCGATCTCAGCGGAGGGTTGCGGGATTGCACCCCCAGCGAACCCGACCGCGGTCCGGACTCAATCGGTCAGTTCGTGGCGGGGCGCGACCACCAGTGCGTAGTCCTTGCCGATGGCGTCCGCCTCCGTTGTTGGGGGAGTGGCGTCAACGGGAAACTTGGATACGGAAGTGATCAAAATGTCGTCAATCCGGCGAGCGTGGGCGACGTGGACGTCGGGGGACTGGTGCTCCAAGCAAGTGCTGGAACCGAGCATACCTGCGCGGTTCGGCGCGAGGGTGGTGTTCGCTGTTGGGGAAACGGCGCCGATGGCCGCCTCGGATATGGGAACACGGATAGGATATTGCTCCCCTCCCAGGCACGAGATGTCCCACTCGGCGAACCGGCAAAAGCGATTTCCGCTGGCGAGGCACATACTTGCGCGCTGCTACTTTCCGGATCCGTCAGATGCTGGGGAAGATCCGCGCTCGGCTACGGCGAGAGCCGCCTGGTCGGGGACGACGAAACCCCGGCGCAAGTCCCGGTCGTGCCCCTGCCTGCCCCGGTGGATTCACTTGCGGTGGGCAACGATCTCACCTGCGCACTCCTGCATGGAAGTGGCGACGTTCGCTGCTGGGCTGGTCACGAGGCTGCGCTCACCGCCCCACGAATCGCGCTCCCCGGTCCAGCGCTCGCAGTCGCAGTGGGCGGCAGGCACGCTTGCGCGCGAGTAGGAAGCCAACTTGCCTGCTGGGGCGAGAACCAGCAAGGTCAGCTCTGCGCCAACTCGACGCGCAACGACTTCGACGGATCAACGGCGGAGAAAGTTGCCGTTACTTCGTTCACACAAGGATTCTCTTTGTCCGCTGCTGACCAGCGGACCTGCGTCGCGCTCGATGATGGTTCCGCTCGGTGTTGCGGGACCCTCCCTGCGATGGCGATTGCGCCGGTCGAGGTGGGGACCCAGCTATTTGCCCCCCTGATAGCTGCTGGGGGCGACCTCTGCTGGCCGGCATCTGAGACGCAGGTCCGCTGCAGGCTCCCGAGCCCGCACACGGTCACCCTGTTCTGACGATCCACCCGCGCATCCTTAGCAGGACTGCAAGAATTGAAGATGGGAACGGGTAACAATATGCCAGTGGCACCCGGACGCCTGCGAGTCGGGGCAAACTATAACTGTTATGAGAATTGGGAAGGAAACTGGTTTGGTCCACTAAGAAACGAAGTCCCCGAGTCAATGACGACCATTGACGCATATCACAGAGCCATTTGGCGGGAATCGTTCCCGAAGCTGCTGGCAAAGTACCGGCAGAATCACCTTGGATTGTTGCGGCTCTTCTTGCTAGGAAACGCTTGCAACTACGGCTCCGGGTTCGGTTCCGCCTGGAAGGAACCGTATGGGCCAAACAAGAAGAAATGGGTCGACAGCTACGCTGAGCACCTGAAGGAGGTCCTCGGGATTGGGAGCAGATCCTTCGTAACGGCTGAGATATCGCGTAGTTAGGCGCAAATGACGGGAGACAAACCAGGGCCTGTCGGGTAGGTA
>JAFGBI010000006.1 GCA_016933275.1 Polyangiaceae bacterium
CCAACCCCGCCGGTCCCGCCGCCAACCCCGCCGGTCCCGCCGCCAACCCCGCCGGTCCCGCCACCGACCCCGCCGGTGGCGCCACCAACCCCGCCGGTGCCGCCCACTCCCCCGCTGCCGCTGGTGCCACCACTGCTCACGCCCCCGCTAGTCCCCCCACCACCGCTCGCGCCACCAGAACCACTGCTCATCCCTCCAGTGCCACCGGTCATGCCACCACCGGTCGTGCCACCAGAACCCGACATCCCGCCGGTTGCCGCCACTGCTCCACCTGTGGCCAGGCTCCCTCCAACCGCACCGCCGCTTCCCTCGATCTCCTGCGTGGTCGCGGAACTGCAGGCAACGAGGCTGGCAACTCCAACGAGCGAAGCGTACGTCAATGCGGTGGTCTTCATGGGGCCTCTCCTGACAATCCGGGGTCCTTGCAGTTGGCAGTGTCGGGACGAAACCTCACTGCTGCCGGGCCCGAATTCCCTCCCGCGCAGTGATTGATCACGGTTTCGATCTGACTTGATTTATGCGGCAGTACCGCCATCATCGAATCTTGGCGACCCCGCGAGTCTCGCGTCATACGCGTGGACGAATCATGGTGCTCTCAGACTCGTCGTTCCGTTCCTGGTGTTGTGTTGCGCGCCCACGGGCACCGGGCGTTTCATTCTCGATGGCACGGGTTGCGTGAAGGACAGGTTTGCGGAACGCGCCGCCGGGGGCGCCACGGCTCGAGAGCAATCGCCTCAGCGCCGCCTTCCGCGGGATCTTCCGGGCGCTCTCGGAGAGCGAGCAGGGGCTCGTGGACGCGACGGACAACGCGAGGGGCGCTCCTCTCGACGAGCCGACAGGCGCCGATTCGGGTGGTCGCCGCGCGGCCAGTGAGGCGCCTTCGAGCGTCGCCCGCGAGCTATCTCGACATCGCCACCGGGATGCCGGCGGTGTCCCGATGGAATCGTCGACGCGAAGCGCCCTTCCCTGCGCGGTGCGCGGGCTCTCCCGGGTCCTCTGGGCCAAGCTGGGTGGGTGCCAGCGCCCTTCTGCATTCGGCCAGGTATTCGCGAGCCACCTCGTCCATCGGACGCAGGTGACCGTCGGCGTCGAGGCGCGCGTCCCAGCCCGTAACGTTGGCCAGGGCGAGGATCGGATCGGCGAGCTCCCAGATGCTGTCGCCCGGATCCCTCGACTCCGCGATCTCGCTCAACCGGGCCTCCAGCTCACCCAGCAAGGCGGGGACCACGGCAATCGTCCCGATCCGACCGGCCATGCGCAGGTACCGCCGCCCCACCCACCATGAAGAGCCCTCGTGTAGACGAGGTTGCGCGTCGAGGTACTGCTCCACGAACCATTCACGTTCGTCGTCGGTGGGTGAAAGCTTCTCGAAGCCGTGGTTGTCCAGCAAGGGCACGAGCGAGGTCATGGCCAGCTCGAGCCCGAGGCGCGTCGCTTGGCCGCTGGTTCCCTCATAGCCCGTGAAGCGACGCTCGAGCACGTGCCCGCTCTCGTCCACCATGCGAACAAAGAGGTGCGTGTCGGCGGATGACAAGAAGCCTTCGAACCCCGTGGTCACGCTGGAGGGCGGTTCGATCTGACGGAAGCGGGCCGTCAGCGCGGTCGCGGCCAGAGCCGCGACCTTCTCCACCTGCTCGGCCTCCAGGCGGTCGCGAACGAGCTGCACATCGAAGCGGTTCGCCACCTCGTAGGTGTATAGGTCGTACTGCTGCCAGGGGTCGGCGTGGGTGAGGCCGAAGAGGTGAAAATCCTTGCCATAGGTGTGGCGAAAGACACGCCATAGCACCAGCGAGCCACCGTGACCGGAACCCGTCTCGATCGTGAGCTCCCGGAGCGGACTGGTCAGCGGATCGCAGTCGAAGGTCACCTCGACCGTGGCGCCATGCACGGTGGGCTGAAACTCCTTGCGCAGCCTCTTGCCGAGGCTCGCCTCGATTCCACGGTGGTCCACGCAGGAGTCATTCTCGACCAACGGCGCCGGCATCCGCCGCTTGGGGATTGGCGAAGCGAGGCATCGATTCGCAGGCAATTCGCCGGGTGGCGGTTCGCCGGTCGGTCCGGCGCACGGACGCTGGAGCGGGACTCGGACGCTGGGACGGACCGACGCCGCCCCGGGCTGCGCGGCGCACCCCGCCACCAGAACCAGGACGAAGATGCCGAACCGCCGCTGCACCTCGGTTTGGTAGCACCGAGGCCCGCGAAGTTCCCGACCCGGAGGCATTCCCTCGTCCTCGCAGGCCAGAGCGCCGGGAAGCTGTCGCCATCTTCGGCGGTGGCCACCGGCGGCGGCGACAGCGGAGGGGCCCCTTCAGGAGGCGTGGCCACCGGTGGGGGGAGCGGCGCCAGCGGGAACACCGGGGGCACGGCGCCCGCTACAGGTGGTGCGAGCAACGCGGAATCGGAGACGACTGACCGGACCGGCTGCGGTTGCCGTGCCGCGCGGAGGGACGCCTCGGCCCGACTTTTCGGGTTCAGGCGGTGATCTGGACACTCAGATGCAGTGTTTTCGCGGGGTTGGGCGCCTTCGGAGGTCAGAAA
>JAFGBI010000100.1 GCA_016933275.1 Polyangiaceae bacterium
ATGGTGACGAGCCTCGCCTTCGGCTGCGGCGACGGTGAGGAGTCGGATCGCGACTTGGCCAGCGGGGGCTCTTCGTTGGGGGGCGGCAGCGGGGCGACGGTTGGGATCGGTGGGGAGGGCACGACCGGTGGGCAGGCGGGCGCCGCCGCCCTCGGCGGTGCGGTGGGCCTCGGCGGGGTCGGCGGCTCGGGCGCCGGTGGTAACCCGGCAGCCTTCGTTCCGGCGTCGCCCGTGCAGGCGCTGGTCCCGCTCGTTCCGGGGCGGGTGCTGACCTACGAGCTCTCGGCTTTGTATCCGGATTACGGGTTGGGCACCTGCGACTCGCCGCTGGGCGTGTTCGGCGAGGTCGGCGAGTACCAGGGGCACCAGGGGGTCTGGTACGACTCCCCGTGCCAGACCATCTTGGCGCTGCTTGCCTACGAGGGGGAGGACATTACCGCCTACGGTGATGGGATCCTGCCCGAGATGCGCTCGTACCTCCTGTCGCCGCTGGCCGAGACGACCGAGTGGAACGGAATGGCGTGGCGGTATGTGGGGGAGCTGACGGTTCCCGCGGGGACGTTCACGGACTGCTGGGACCGCACGCGGTTGGACCGCGAGGACACCTTCTTCACCTACTGCACGGGGGTAGGGTTGGTGGCGCTGTCGGATAAGATCCGAAACCTGCGGGCGGAGCTGGCGCGTATCGATTGAAGCGAAGAGAGGTCTTGGCCCATGACGCAGCCGCACCCTTTGGCTTTCACTCTGGCCCTCTGCCTCGCCGTGCTCCCCGCGTGCGGTGAGGCGACGAGGATCCGGGGACGGGGAGTGCGACAGGGGGAACGGTGACGACCGGTGGCGCGATGACCGGCGGAGCCGGAACGACGGGCGGTGCGGGTACGACCGGCGGGACCGGCACCACGGGGGGCGCCGGCGAAACCGGCGGCGGTTCCAACTTGCAGGACCAGATCCTCACCGGGCAGCCCTGCGACCCCGCGGCAGACACCACCTGTCAGAACGAGGCGTCGTGTGAGGACGTGGCGTCAGGGGCGGCTCTCTATGCTGCCCATGTGGTGGTGGAGTCTTGCGATAGGTATTCTGTCGACTATTGCATTGAGGTCGCTATCGCGAATGCCACCGACCTCAGCATGCGCTGCGAGGGGTGCTACACGGATCTGGCGCTCTGCATGGATACGTGTTGCGCCGACGTGTGCCGGGCCGAACCCTTGTCGACAGACTGCGGTGCCTGCCGCGACGCGCAGGGCTGCACGGCCGCGTTCGAGTCCTGCGCGGAGCTCTGAGCGCGCTGCACGCCGCCGGTCTGCTTCTGCGCGCCGCGTGCCGTCTTCGTCGGTTCGTCGCCGTGGTGGCGCGGGTGTCGCTCGTGGTGCTCAGGGACGGGCAGCGCGGCTCACGCGGGCGGGCGGCTCCGCCGCCGCCCAGGCGCGCAGGGTCGCGAGCAGCGGGCAGTCGCGCTCGGCCCCGCAGAGGTCGCTGCGTTTCGCGTCGAGCTGCTGGTTGAGGGCATCGGTGCTCACGCCCCAGGCCCGCGCGCAGCCGAGGAGCGTGGCGGTCCGCGCCGCGTTCACGCTCGGGCCCTCGGCGACCACGACGCTCGCCGGCGCTGCCGAATGCAGGAGGGTTTCGAGCTGGTCGCCATGGGGCGCGCCCTGATCCACGATCCGGCGCTGGTCGCGAAGCTCGCCGCCGGCGAGCTCACCGAGAGCGGCTGCATCCCCTGCAACCGCTGCGTCGCCGAAATGGAGCGGGACGGTGGCGTCTGCTGCCCGCGGCTCTCCGAGCAGCTCGCGGCCCGCGCCGCGCGCCGCCGGCGCCGGCGCAGCGGTGGTTGAGGTCGCGCCGTCGGGCGACGAGCGGCAACCCAGAGCTCCAGCGGTTGCTTCAGTCTTTGGGTACACTGCCGGCGATGACCGACATCCCCTTTACCCGTGGTCCCCACCGGATCGCTCCGGGTATCTACGCTTACTTGCAGCCCCGCGGGTCCTGGGGGCAAAGCAACGCGGGGCTGATCGTCGACGGGGAGCGGAGCCTGCTCATCGATACCCTGTTCGATCGGCAGCACACGGCGGCGATGCTGGCCGCGCTGCGGGAGGTGGAGCCGGCGACCGCGAACCTCGACTGGGTGATCAACACCCACGCCAACGGCGATCACTGTTGGGGAAACGATCTCGTTCGGGGTGCTCGCATCCTGACCTCGCGGGCTTGCGCGGAGGAGATGCGAGAGCTGCCGCCGCACCGGCTCGCCCTGCTGATGCGCGTGGCGCGGGTGCTGGCTGCGCTCGGCCCCGTGGGGCGCGGGCTTGGCACCCTCTGCGACGCGCTCGGCCTCGCCCGCGCGGGGGCGCTGCTGGCGGCCTCGTCCTACGTGGTTCGGGCCTTCGGGGAGTTCGACTTCCGCGGTATCGAGCTGGTACTGCCCACCGATACCTTCTCGGGTGACCGCGAGCTCTCGATCGGGTCGCGGCGGGTGGAGCTCTGGGAGGTCGGCCCCGCGCACACCCGCGGCGACGTCGTCGTCTTCGTCCCCGACGCGCGGGTGCTCTTCGCAGGGGATCTGCTCTTCGCCAATGCCCACCCGCTGCTCTGGGAGGGCCCGGTCAGTCGTTGGCGGGCGGCGTGCGAGCGGATCCTGGACGCCGACGTCGAGGTGATCGTTCCGGGTCACGGGCGGCTCTGCGATCGGGCGGCGGTGGTTTCCTTGCGCGACTACCTGGACTGGCTGTGGACTGCGGCGCAGCGGCGGTTTGACGCTGGCCTGGGGGTGATGGCGGCCGCGCGCGAGTTGGCGACCGAGCTCGAGGTCGGGCCCTTTGCGGGTTGGGCGGAGCCCGAGCGGGTGGTCGTCAACGTGGCGGCCTGCTACCGCGAGCGCACCGGGACACCCCATGGGGACGACACCATCGCGCAGTTTGGAGCGATGGCTCGCCTGCGGCGGGAGATTACCGCGGCGGGCAGGATCACGTTCGGCTCGCGACGCACGCAGGATCTCTGACAACACCTCGTCCCCAAGGTCGCCATGAGCCCGCGCACGCTCCCGGTCACGCCGGTCGACGCCGACAACGTCGAGTTCGTCGAGTACCTTTACGAGCGCTACCTGAGGCAGCCGGTTCTAATCGAAGACGTGGTGCGCGGCCCCATGCTGGCGCAAAAGGCCGCTGAGGAGGGCGTGATGGTGGTCGAGCGCATCGCGGGCTAGCGCCTCCCGGGTCAACTACGACGCCATCCCGTGGGTCATCTACACGTCCCCCGAGATCGCGTGGGTGGGCAAGACGGAGCGGCAGCTGCGGGCGGGGGCGCGAGAGTACAAGATCGGGGTCTTCCCGCTGGCCGCCAGCGGACGGGCCCGCACCCCGGGTGCGACGGTCGGTGTCACCAAGATAATGGCCGACCGGCGCAGCGATCGCATCCTGGGTGTGTACGTGATGGTGCGCGCGGCCTCCGAAATGATCGCGGAGGCGGTGCTGGCGATGGAGCTTGGGGCCAGCACCGAGGATCTCCAGCGCACTATCCACGCCCACCCGACCCTGGCGGAAACCACCCACGAGGCTGCGCTCGCCGCCGACGGCCGGGCGCTGAACACCGTCGGTGAGCGCGGACGCCCCCCTTGGCTCACGAACTCCGGGCGGAGCGCCGCTCTCGCGCTCGCGAGCAGCGCGCGCGGCATCGATGGCGACGGCGCAGGCGACCCCGGTTGCCTCGAAGGACGCCGCTCCGGGGCGCTGCGGCCTCACGCCGGCGTGACGCTGGGGTGGGCGGAAGTTGGCTCGGCGCAGGCGACGACGCCGACGGGGGCGACGTCGCCGACGGGAGCGATGACGCTGACGGGGGCGACGGCAGCGACGGTTGCCTCGATCTCCGACGGCCTGGAAGGCTTCTGCACGACCCGACTGCCGTGCCGCTCGAGGAAGACGCGGGCGGCCTCGGAGGTGGCGCCGCCGGTGATGAACACCACCCGCGCGGCCTGCTCGGGCAGGGACTGCTCGAGCCTTCGGCGCTCGCCAGAATTGACCCGGGTGTGCTCGGGAGAATTGGCCCAGAGGGACCGGTGCTCGGGAGGAGTTGACCGGGAGG
>JAFGBI010000101.1 GCA_016933275.1 Polyangiaceae bacterium
AGCGTGAGCACGGCGTTGTCGTGATCCTCGCCGTTGGCGATGAGGCCGCGTGCGCGGTGCAGGCTCGTGAGATCGGGATCGTCGTCGGCGAGGTGCCCGAACACGACCCGGCGCCCGCGCTCGCGGAGCCGGCGAGCGGCCGCTTCGTTCTCCTCGTAGATGACGAAGGGAACCCCTTGGTGCTCGAGGTGCCGCACGAAGGTCTCTACCGCGGGCCCGTAGCGATAGATCACCACATGACGCTCGAGGTTTGGCAGGCTCGTGGGCAAGCGTCCCTCGAAGCGCTCCTCCAGGAAGGGCATGAGGAAGATCGGGAAGACCAGGAAGACCAGGAAGACACCGGCGAACTGCACCAGGATCACGAAGCCCACCATCAACGGATGACGCCAGTGGTGGTCCCCCCCGTACCCGGTGGTCGTGAAGGTCTCTGCGGCCCAGCTCAAGCTGCTGGAGAAGTCGCGGGGATCGTGCTCGAGGTGGGTCATTCCGAGCATGTACAGCCAGGCGAAGCAGATGATCAGGATCGGCGTCGAGCCGAGCAGGAGAAGGAGGCGACGCAGCGATCTCCGCATGTACGGCCAGGTTACCCCGAAACGGGGCTGTCTCGCTCGAAGGTGTCGCGGCGCCCTGCGCTCCCGCCCCCTCCCGCAGCTTCGCCGGGGCTCGGCCGTGGCGTCGCCCACCTCTCGCTGGCGGGTCGCGCGGGGGAGGCGAGCGCTGCACAACGCGGTGAGCTGGCGTCCCGTGTCGGCCTCGAAGACGTCGATGCCCACGGGGTTTCTGGCGACGAGCGAGCGTCTGCTCGGGTCGACGGCGAGCATCGGAACGCGGTCCGGAAAGGCAATGCGAACGCGCTCGTCGCCACGCCGTGCGTCACCACCGACGACAGTGAACGGATAGGACCCTTCTTTTCCAACGTCGAGAGTCGTGGTGGGAGAGCACGATCTTCTCCAAGGCTGCGGACCGTAGGCTGGAGGCTTTCGGTCAGGTGGCGAGGCGCGTCAGCTGGCCGGTGGTGGCTCGGCGGCGGCGAGGGCCCGCCGGCCCGTGGTGGTGACCTGGTAGCGATGCGTTCGCGGGACCTTCCTGAGGATCCCATGGGCTCGAAGCCGGCGTCGCTGTCCCGATCCTCGAAGCACCAGGCGGTCGAAGCCGAACAGTACACCCTGCCAACCCGACCCGGACTCGGAATGCCGGAGCTGGCTTCGGTACCCGATTCAACTTCAGCCGGGACGGAAGACCCCCGCGACTCCGCGATCGATGATGAGGACCATGGCGGCCCAGCTCGTCGCTGTTGGGGGCGGCACGAACGTTGGCCTCATCCAGAGCCTGGGCGGCTATCCCGAGCTGGACGGGCGGGCGACCGCGTGCGGCTTGCTCGGGGTGTTTGGCCTCGGGGCCGTCGGAGGGCAATGGATGGCGCGACTCCGAGCCATCCGCCGGCAGCCCGGCTGAGCGGTCTGGACAAGGTCGAGCGACCCCCCTGGGGTATCACTGCTGGTCGCTCATGGTGGCACCGAACACCCGGCAACAGGGCGCAACCTGCGTGCAACTTGCATGCGAGCTGCGCGCCCCAGGGGAGCCGCCACGCCGGCGACCCCGCACCCACACCGGCTCATGGCTCCCCGGAACGCCGAACGTAGATGGTGAAGTCGCGGATGTCTCCAGCGATGACGAAGTCGCGCTCGAGCGTCGCACGGAGCTCGGGGAACGTGCCCAGCGCGCCGGCCGAATCGAGGTCGTCGCCGGTCACCTTGGAGAAGCGGTCCCCGCGTTGCACCACGATGGCCGCGGGCGGTTTCGCGGCGAGATCTCGGAGCAGTGTGGCGCGCGCCTGGTCCATCTGCCACGCCGTTCGCTGGGGGACGTTGTAGATGAAGCGTGACGCGGCCGGACGCTCGGCGAGCCAGTAGATCACGGGTTCGAACCCCCAGACGAAGATCGGAGACCCCTCGGGCACGCGTTGTCTGAGCTCCAACGCCACCGCTCGATCGTCGTCGAGGACGTAATCCCCCACCCGACAGAGGTCGCGATCGAGCTCGTCGCGCGCGACCACCGACTGCGGATGCACGAGGAAGCTCAGGCGACGGAGGGAGCGAGCCCAGAAGGAGGGACCGAGATCGTAGACGATGGGCCGCATGGCGAGCACGAGGCCCAGAAATGCGACCAGCGCGGTGACGCCCCCGGTGCCGGTGCCGAGCATCCTCCGCCAGAGCTTGTAGAGGCCGATCCCGGCGATGAACGCGACGAGGAGGAGCGTCGACGAGTAGTGGTACTGGAAGAACTTGTTCTGCATCGCCACGCCGGCAATGTTGACCGCGATGATGCCGAGCAGGACGAGGACTGCCTCGTGCTCTCGGCTGTGGAGCGGGCGGATGGTGATGGCCGCGATGAAGCCGACGGCCATGATCGGCGTGAATCGGAAGAGGACCTCCGCGAGCGCGTAGTAGAACGCCTCGCTCGCGGTGAAGTACTGGTAGAGGGTCGAGTAGCCGGGCGTGAACGCGAACATCGTCCACGTGAGGTCGGTCCAGGCACCGCCGAACCAGAACCAGGCCGCACAGAGCACGATCGGCACGAGGCTAGAGAGCCCGGCGACGAGGAAGGGCAGCGCGGCACGGGACCAGCGCGCGGTTCGGATGAACTCCCGACGTCCGAGGTAGAGCGCGGCGACGAAGGCGCCGCCCGCGATGGTGGGCTTGAAGAGGAAGGCCGCCCCGAACAACGCCCCGACGCCGATCCATTGGGGCCAGCGGCGCCAGCCGGGTTGCTCGAGGAAGAGCAGGAGCAACGCGTAGACGACCAGGAAGCCGCCGAACGCCTCGGGCTGCGCTGAGTGCCAGAACTCCAGATTGGCGTGGCCGAACACCGCGACGGCTGCCGCGAGGTCGCCGACCCGGCGCTTCTCGAGCACGACCTCGGCGAGCCGCCGGTACGCGAACGCCACCCCGAGCAGGCCCGCGACCTCGACGAGCCGGATCGCCAGCATGGATTTGCCAAAGATCCCCTGGGCCAGGACGAACGCCAGGAAGATGCCCGGCGTCTTGAAGTCCCAGACATCCCGGTAGGGCATCTGCCCCGAGAGGATCCCGTCGGCGACCACCGCGTAGATCGACTGGTCCCGACCGAACGAGAACAGCAGGATCTGGACGCACGAAAAGACGATGAGGACCCACGCCACCACCGCCACCCAGAGATCGGGATCGGTGATGCGCTGGTGCGAGATCACCTCGGCGGAGTCGGCCGCTGCCGGTGGGATGGACGGCGGAGGGATCGACTCGACGCTCGGCATGCGAACCCGACGCTATCGATGCCCGAGCGGGCTGGCTAGCTCGGCCAAGCACCCGAACCCGAAACCCCGGCCGAAAGGACGTTTTTCGCCCTTCCTTCCCCCACCTTGACCAGCCGGGCCCCGCGGTCTACTGAGCTCCTCGCGGTGACCGTCAGGCACCGTTCGCGCCCCTAGCTCAGCTGGATAGAGCAACGGACTTCGAATCCGTAGGTCGTCCGTTCGAATCGGTCGGGGCGCGCAAGATATAGGTGCCCGTAACTACGGCGTTTTTTGTCCTGGCGCGGAACGACTTCGGCGCAGCCCCGCCAAGAGCTGCCGGAAGAATGGCCGGCAGAACCGGCCGATAGCTGGACTGAACGCCGGATGCGACTCCCGAAGGCGGTCGCGGAGCAGGAGGGCCTTCGCAACCGTGTTCCGCCCAGCAGAGGGATCGAACCCGCAACACCCTGCGCGGGACAGGCCCCAACCCAAGGACGGCGGCGGATCGTGTCCGCGCCCGGTCTCCTTTTTGGCGGGGGCGAGCCCCAGGGCAATCGCATCATCCGACACCCTCTGCGAAGAGCACCTGAAGCAGGAAAGGTTTGTGCCCCCCGGCCTGAAGGCGTCGGGTCCTGATGCCCACCTTGGTTTTCGCAGGTCTCACTCAGGCGGCGGCGGCGACGGCACTCGGCACCGGACTGGCTGCCAAGCAGCAGTGGTACGTGCGGAACAACCCCGTCGCGCTCCGTGTTGATCCGGTGGTGGTGGGGCGTCGCGAAGAACGGCCGGGTACGTACGGACTGAGCGTTTCGGGGGTGTTCTAGCGCGGCAATCGCGTCGATCTCATCGCTCCGCGCAGCGATGGAGGACAAGCTCCACGGTAGCGCCGACGCTGGTGGCGACTCGCGCGCCAGCGAGGGCGTAGCCACCAGGGAGCCGCTCGATGGCGTCGAAATGGTCGGTGACGTCGGGCGCGTCGTAGGCCTCGACGGGGCCGGGTTTCCCGTCCACGACATGGCGGACCTCGGCGTGGTCGTCGACGGTGACGAGCACGGCGATGTCTCCATCCTGCTCGGCCAGATCGGGAGCGTCGTAGAGCCGCGTCTCGACGGGGTGGGACGACAGCTCCTCGCGGCCGGAAGGATCGCGCCGCCACACGACGAGCAGGTCTGGCTCCTCGAAGTCGTCACGGGTGTCGAGCCAGGACAGGACCAGGCTGCCGTCACCGGCGGCCACGAGTGGCAGGGAGGGGAATCCGCCCTGGAGGTCCTGCCGGAAGGTTGCCACCCGGGCCTCGCTGGCGATCGTGAGTCCGTCCGGCTCGAGTTCGTGGAGATGCACCCGACGATCGCCCGACGCGATCTCCGCCCACGCGACGGCCCAGCCCGCAGCGGTGGGAACCACGGAGCGGGGTTCGACGATGGCGTCCCCGGTGGCGAGGGGGACGTCCGTGCGCTGGCTGCCGTCCCGGGAGAAGGTGGCGAAATGCACGACCCCATGGTTGCCGATCAGCTCTCCCGAGCCCAGGAGGTAGGCGACCGCGAGCCGATCCTCGCCCACCGCTGCCGCGACCCAAACGTCGCTGCTCGGCCCGACGTCGAGATCGACGAACGTCTCCGCGACGAGGTCGCCCGCGGCGCTCAGCTGACGGAGCTCGAGCTGCCCGGCGCCGGCGTGGAGCAACAGAAAGCCCGTCTCGGTCGCCAGCAGCTGGGAATGCCGACCACCCGGCAGGTGGACGACGCCCAGCTGCTCCCCGTCGAGATCGTGGCGGTACAGGCGCGCCCCCGCCTCGGCGTTCGTGAGCGCCAGCAGGATGAGCTCATCTTCACGACGGAGCAGGCTCGGGACCCTGGTGTCGTGGGGCAGCGCCCGATCCACGACAAGCTCGAGCGTCTCGGGCAGGCAGGCTTCACCGCCCGCGCCGCCTTCGCCCGAGACGCCCGCGGCCGCGCCGGAGCCGGAGAGCTCTCCGGCCGCACTGCCTTGTCCTCCCGCGCCGAGGTCCCCCCCGGCGCCCCCCCGACCCGCGCCGGGCAACCCGCCAGCTCCACCACTGGACTTCCCTCCCGTGACCCCGACCTGACCGCCTGCCGACGGTGTCCCCCCCGACGCCACCCCGCCCGACGGCGCCCCGCCCGACGCCAGCTCACCCGACGGCGCCCCGCCCGATGGCGCGCCTCCGGACCCCGAGGCTCCCGATGCCGACGAGCTATTGGGTACGTTCTCCCGTCCGGGTGCTCCCGCAAGTGACGAGTCCGTTCGCGGCGTCGTTTCGGACGCGAGGTCGGCGAGGTCGGCGAGGTTCGTGCGACCTCCGCACGACTGGCTCGCTCCGAACCACAGCGCCACCAGCGGCCAGGAGGTCCTCATCTTGGCGTCCACTCTAGCAGCGGCGAGCCCGAAGGCCGCGTCTAGAGCACCGATCTGGTTGCCAGCAGCAGAGGCAGCGCTGGAAACGCGTTCATGCGAGGCGAGGACGCGTTTCCAGCGCTGCCTCTGCTGAGGTCTGCGGCCGGTTCGGTGCTCTGGGTCATTGACTTGACGCAGCAACCAACCTGATTGCTGCTCTGGGGTACGAGAAGACCGTCGAGCTCGCGACCCGCGGGAGGGCCGCGCTCCAATCGGACGATGTCGCGAACAGACTGGGGGCTCGGGACGTGGCTCGGTATCCTGCTGGTCGCCTGCGGCGGGAAGACGGTCTCCGACTCCGCGGGCGCCGGAGGCACGACTGGAGCCAGCGCCCCGGACTTCGGTGGAGCTCTGGCCGGCGGCACCCCGAGCGGCGGCTCGGCCTCGGGCGGTACCGCGGGTACGGGTGCGGTGATGGGCTGCTACGTCGCCGTGCAAGCGGACGCGTGCTGCACCCCGCCGCTCGCGGCCGACTCGCTCGCGTCCCCGGATCCCTGCCTCGTGCCCTACGATGACCTCTACCTGAACGCGACCTTGGAAGCCTGCCCGGACGCACAATCCTGCCTGTGGATGAACTGCATCCGCGTGCGGCCGTCGAGCCGCGTCCTCACCCGCGACCACGCGGGCGCCTGCGTGGTCACGGACGAGTGCGTCCACGCTGCCAGCGACTGCGTGGTGGCGAGTGATCGAGACCGTTGCTGCGAATGCCCGGCGGTGCTGCCACGGGTCGTGGTGGAGACCGATCCGTGCATCGTCGTGGGCGACGAGGCACCGCGGATCCCCTGCGCCGATTGCTCGAGCATCCGCTGCGCGGGCTGCACCGGAGTCCTACCCAACCCCGCCTGTGGCCCCCAGGGCGAATTCGGGCTAGCGACCTGCATGGCCGGCGTTCGGTAGGCTGGCGGCCCCCTTCCGGAACCACGCCGAGCAGTGCTGCCGACTACGGCACGCTCGAGGCACACTACGCCTACAGCAAGACGGGCACCGGCGGCGGCTTCTCGTGTGTTGGCATGTATGGGCGACCACGGGAACGGATGCCGCCTTCGGGGTGGACAACACGGCTCGCCGGCGTTTGGCCTCGTCTCCTACCTGGATGGCTCGGGCGCCCGTCTCTTCGGCCAACCTCGTGGCATTTCGGGCGGTGCTCGGCCGGCTGCGGAGAGGGTGAACGGGGGGGCGACCCTCGGACGACCTCGTTCATTTGTCCGGCCGTCACGCCGGATGGTACCGATGGCCCGTAGTGGATCTCTCGACCGTCACCTTCCTCGACGTCGAGGCCGATCGGGCGGGCAGGCTGCTCGAGATCGCCCTCGTCCGCGGTGACGAGGCGGCGCGGGTGCGGATCGCGGGGCGCACGGCCAAGGCGATCGGTGCGGATCTCGTGCCGTTGGCGTTGGGGATCGTCGCCGGGCACAACCTCGCGCGGTTCGACTTGCCGTTGCTCCGCGCGGCCGGGCTCGGACCCGAGGTGGTGGGGGCGCTCGATACCTTCGTCGCGGCCATGATCGCGGATCCGACGCGGCTCTCGTACGGGCTGCCGAAGTCCGATCCGGTCCTGAAAGGGGCTGTCCCGGATCCCGTGGCCGACGCGCGGGAGGCGCGAACGCTGCTCATCGGGCTGATCCCGACGTGGGAAGGGATCGAGCGGGAGGTCGGCGAGGCGCTCGCGTGGCTGCTCGACGTCGGGGGTAACCGGGGCCTCCGGTGGCTCTGGGAGAGGCTCCACGGCCCCGTGACCGCCCCGTCGCTGGCAGCGGCGCTCGGGGCCTTGCCGGAGTCGCTGCTCTGCCGGTGCTGCCGCGTGCGACTGCCGCAGCTCGCCGCCACGCTGGCGAACCCGGTGGAGCACGTGGGGCTCGCGCTTGCGCTGCGGTTCGTGTCGGTGGCGTCGAGGGACGGGCGCCTCGTGGGGCCGCCGGGAGCGGCGCTGGTGGCCTGGCCACGGTTCCACGAGCTCACGACTCGGCTCATGGGGCCGCTCTGCCCCGACCACCAATGCCCGCACCGGCTCGACTGCGAGGTACACCGACCGTTCGCCGAGGATGTATTGAGGGAGGTGTTCGAGCTCCCGGGTTTTCGCCCGCACCAGCGCGAGATCGTGGAGGCAGTGCTCGCCGATCGCCGTCCGCTCGCGATCCTGCCGACGGGAGGCGGGAAATCCCTCTGCTACCAGGTACCAGCCGTGCACGGGGCGCAGCGCCTGCGCGGGCTCACGGTCGTGGTGTCACCGCTCCAAGCGCTGATGGCGGACCAGGTGCGGAGCCTCTCCGGCAGGTACACGGGGACGGCGCTCATCAACTCCTCGCTCCTACAAGAGGACCGGCGGCGGGTGCTCGCCGGCGTGCGCACGGGTCAGTACGACATCCTCTACCTCGGTCCAGAGCAGTTGCGGAATCCCTCGATCGTCCGGCTGCTCTCGCGGCGCTTGCCCTTCCTCTGGGTCGTGGACGAGGCTCATTGCATCAGCCAATGGGGTCATGGGTTCCGCACCGACTACACGTACTTGACACGTGCCATCGCGCACATCCACGGTCCCGAGCGGCGGCCGCTCGTGGCCCTCTTCACGGCGACGGCAGGTCACGAGGTGATCGCGGACGTGAAGAGCCAGGTCGAGCGCGGCCTCGGGGTGTCCGCCGAGACGATGGACTTCGGCGGCTCTCGTTCCAACCTTGCGTACGAGGTGATCCCCGTGCGCGACGATGGCGCGAAGGAGCGCGAGCTCCTGAGCCTGCTCGCTGCCTGCCCCGATGGTGCGCGGCTCGTCTACTGCGCCACGGTGCGCGGCGTCCGCGATGTCACCGAGCGACTGCGAGCGCGCGGGATCCCCTGCGCGATGTATCACGGGCAGCTCCCCCCCAACGCGAAGCAGGCCGAGCTCGAGCGTTTCCTCGGCGGTGAGGTGGCCACCGTCGTCGCCACCAGCGCCTTCGGCATGGGGATCGACAAGCCCGACATCCGTCTCGTGGTGCATCACGACCTCCCGGGTTCGATCGAGGACTACGTCCAGGAAACCGGCCGCGCCGGGCGTGACGGCGATCCCGCTCGCTGCGTGCTGCTGTTCGACGAGCGTGACCTCGAGACTCAGTTCTACCTCAAGACCGCCGGGCTCGTGACCGAGCGCGATGTACGAGTGGTGTTCCAGGCGCTTCGACGCCGGGCGCTTCGCCTCGCACCCGAGGATGACGGTTGGGTCGTGCTCTGGGTCAGCCCCGAGGAGCTCTTCGTGGCGGAGGAGCTAGAGAACGAGCTTGACTGGGCGCGAGAAGGCCTGCAAGGCCGCCTCAAGCTCGTTCTTTACCACCTCGAGGCCGATGGGGTGGCCGAACGCCTCGAGAACCGCACGCGCACCTTCGCTGTCCACCCGCTCGCTCCCTCGCTCGCGGCCGCCCTTGCGCTCCTGGCGCAGCCGGTCTCCCCCGCCACCGAGCGGGTGGTCAGGTACCTTTACGATCCGGCGCGTCCCCGCGAGCTGTCGATCCTAGATCTCTCGGACGAGTGTGGACTCTCGCCCGCCGAAGGGTTTCGCGAGCTCCACAAGCTGACCGAGGCCAAGGCCATCGGTCAGGATTTGCGCTTCGGGGTCACGGCTGCCCGGGGGGTGCCGCGCAGCACCGAGGAGCGGACGCGCCACCACCTCGCGGTCCTCACCGCCCTCTGCGAGCTCGATGACAGCGGGGAAGACTCTGCCGTGCTCGGCCTTCGCGCGGCCGCCTCCGAGATCGGCAGGCGGCTCCGGGCGCCGTGTCCGCCGCACGAGCTCCTCGGCGCGCTCCGAGCGCTCCGGCGGATCGGACAGGTGCGGTTGGACAAGATCGCGCCGGGTCGGTTCCGAGTCACCACCGAGGGTGGATTCGCGGTGCTGCGGCGTCGGCTCGGGGACCACCGTCGCGCGGCCGACGCGCTCCTCGCATGGGTCGATTCACGTCTCGTCGGCCAATCGGGACGCGACCTGCGTCTCGAGCTCGACGTGCAGCGCTTCCTCGACGACCAGCGCACGCTGTTCAATCGGGTCGGCGCGGACTCGAGGACGGACCCGGCGGATGCGCTCTTCGCGGCGGTCGAGCGGGATGCGGTGGTGGAGACGTGCCTGCTGCTGCATCACCTCGAGGCCTGGCATCTCACTGATCCCCCCGTCCTCTTCGACATTGCGCTCAAGGTTCGCGTCGATCCCCGCCGCACGGTTCGCGACCTCGATCGAAGCCGCCCGCGCCGCCAACGCGAGCACGAGATCGGCCTCGTGCACCTGCTGCGCGAGTACGCTGTCTTGCCGCCGAACCGCCGCGCGAGCTACCTCGAGGACTACTTCCGATTGCCGCGCACGGAGCTGCTCGATCGTTGGTTCGCGGGACGGAGACGCGTTCTCCACCGGCCGGTCACCGCCGCGACCGAATCAGCGATCCTTGCCGGGCTCACGGAGGCCCAGGCGGTCGTGGTGGTGGCCGAGGAGCCGGCCCTGCTCGTCGTGGCTGGACCGGGCGCCGGCAAGACGCACACCATCGTGCGCCGCGTGTCCCACCTGATGCGCGCGCGGCAGGTGCGCGCAGAGGAGATCCTCGTCCTCGCGTTCAGCCGCGCCGCAGCCGCCGAGCTTCGTACGCGGCTCGTCGATGCCATCGGCGAGCGGGCGCGGCACCTCCGCGTGCGGACGTTCCACGGCCTTGCCCTCGAGCTCACGGGTGACGCTCTGGACGAGGACCGGCGGGACGCGGAGGCTTGGCTGGACACCGCCCTGGTCCGTGCCGCCGAGCTCCTCAACGACCCCGAAGGGGAACTGATGCCCGACGGTGGGCACGGGAGCGTGGTGGCAGTCGGCGAGCGTGGCGAGGCCGCGTCCAGCGGTCGTACCGCGGTCCGGGCCGCCACGGGGGACGCTGCGGGCGAGGAGCATCGTGCTCGCGTGCTCGGTGGCATCCGTCATGTCCTGGTGGACGAGTACCAGGACCTCGATCCCGCGCAGTACGCGATGCTGACCGGCATCGTCGGGGCGCAGCGACGAGCCGCTCGCGGGAAGCGGGCCGAGGCGCTCGAGATCGAGCGCAGCGTTATGGTCGTCGGGGACGACGATCAGGCGATCTTCTCCTTCCGGAAGGCCTCGGTGGAGTTCATCCGGCGCTTCGAGGTGGAGTTCGGCGCGCGGCGACTCTGCCTCGTGGAGTCTTTTCGTTCCCACCCTCGGATCGTCGCGGCCACCAACGAGCTGATCCGGACCCTGGCGGGACGGGTGAAGCAGGTGGAGGCGGAGCAGATCCGGGCCATCCGCCGCGGCAACGAGGCGTCGGATGCGCGTGCCGTGCGCCGTTTCGCTTACGCGGACGCGCTCGGGCTCGCCGCCCATCTGCGTCGGGTCGTCGAACGGAGCCTCGCGGCGGGGGTCGGCTCGGTCGCGGTGCTGGCGCGCGAGTGGAGCGACCTCGGGACGGTCCGGGGACAGCTGGAAATGGCCGGGGTCGCCTTCGCTCTCGCTCACCGCGGGTTCCACCGGCCGATCCACCGTCGGTACCTCTGCGACCGAGTCCTCCGCCACCTCTGGCGGGCGCCGCGCGTCATCGAAGGCGGCGCGGTCGGCGCGCTCACCGAGCTGCTCGCCGGGTGGGGGCGCTCGGACGACCCCGCGGCCGCGGATCTCCTCGAGCTCGTCCGCGAGGTGGACGTGGAACGCGGACCCGGCGGGGGACCAGGAAGCACCTGGGCGACCATCGGCTCGCGAGAGCTCGCCGATCGCATCCTGCTCGCCTCCCGAGAGGGGGCGCGTCAGAGCGGGAACGGTAAGGCGGATGCTCGCGTCCACCTCGGTACCTTCCACGGTGCCAAGGGTCGCGAATTCGACAAGGTCATCCTGCTTCCGGTGGTCCCCCGGAGCGGCGCCGATCTCGACGAGGAGCGACGGCTCTACTACGTGGCGATGACGCGAGCCCGTGACGAGCTCGTGCTCACCACCTGCGGTGAGCGTGGCGAGCTCGCGCTCGAGGTATCGGCCCCGAGCGAGGATCTCACGAAGTACCGCGACCGGTTGCCGACGCGGGAGATCGCCTACTTTGACTGCGAACCCGGCGATGTCGTGCTGCACTCGGTCGAGCTCGCCCGAGCCCAGGGATTGATCTCGTCGCTGCGAGAGGGCGCCCCGCTCGAGGTGCGTGAGGAGAACGGTCGCATCGACTTCTGGCCAACACTGGACCAGATTGCGTCGGCGGTGGATCCCGCGCCGTTAGACCCGGGCGAGTCGCCCCTTGTGACAGGAACACACCGTCGACGGTACCAGGGGTTCGTGGCAACGCTCGCGACGCGCGGTCGCGCCCGGTACGCGCTCCTCCGCCGTCACTTCGGCGTGCTGCCCATGGCGCGGGTGCACGAGGTGTACGTGCACCTACAGCGCAACCAGGAAGGGGTTGTCAAGAGCCGCGTGCTGGTGGCGATCCCGACGTTGCGGTTCGAACGCGCGTAGGTGGAGGAAGAACGGGCGGCTACCGCACGGTCGCCTCCCGTGTCCAACATGGTCGCTGACAGGTAGTCCCCCGGAGCTGGCGGACACAGAACCAAACAGGCCATCAGTGGTCAGCGGTCAGGCAAGACGCACGGGAGCTGGATGCTGGCGGCTGATGGCCGACCGCAACGGAAGCCCGGAGAAGCGCCCTCCCAGATTCGGTCGAGATCGTGCCGCCGGAAGACTACTTGCTATTGCAGGACCACACGACCACCTTGCAGGAGCCGGCGCCCTTCGAGAGGCAGTTGGCCTTGGCAGCGCCTTCGGCCGCGGCGCGGGTGCTACCGGTCTTCGCGCTCATCACCTCTTTGCGGGGTCCCCCATCGATGGGGCGAAACGGGATCGTGAGTCGCTCGGCCCATCCATGCCGAGTTGGCCGCGGGTCGAGGTGCTCGCTGGTCCGTCTCCACCTAGTCAGGGTCTCCACGTTCTACCTGACCACCGACCACCAACCACGGACCACGGACCACGGACCACCGACCGCCGACCACCGACCACCGATGGTCTGTTCGGCTCCGGCTCCGCCGGGTTAGGTCCGCAGCGGCCGGGAATTGCTGACCCGGTTGCAGGGCCGGTAGGTCTGGAGGCCCTCCTCGCCGACCTTCCTCGATTCCGTTTCTCTGTCGCGGTGCGGGGTGGGAGCGGCCCGCCCGCTGCGTTCGCCGACCCAATGGGAGGAAGGTGTCGTCACGCCGAGCCGTCACACTTTCTGCGCCGATTTCCGAACCACTCCAGGCGGAGCGTCCGTGGGGGCGGGCAGATTTATGAAGGATGTCGGAGCCTTGTATCCAGGTCTTGCGGACGGGGCACCTTGTCACCTAAGACCCTTCCTCGCTCCGGCAACGTGGAACGAGGGTGACCATCGTGGAACCAAGCCTGGGGGCAGGCGGTTTCGCTCGCGCGCGCGGTTGGACAATTCGCATCAAGATGCAAGAGGATCCACCCTGACGCTGTGATCAGTTTCGAGCCGGGGGGGATTGGACAGTGGACTATGTCGGCAAATGGGCTAGTCCATCGAGACGGGCAGGCGCTGTGAGTTGCGTCCTCGGCAATGGAGTCGGTTGATATTGCGAGGTTGACTGTGGCGATCCGACGAACCTGTGTTGCTCCCATACTTGTGTCTGCGTTGCTTGTCGTTGCGGGGTGTGGCGACAAGGGCGATGAGGAGACGAACGACAACGTGGGCGGCATGCTCACGGGTGGTGCTCCGACGACCGGCGGTGCTACCTCGGGCGGTACGGTCGGCAGCGGCGGCCTGGGCGGGCAGACCACGGGTGGAGCGCTCACTGGTGGCGCTGGACCCACCGGGGGAACTGGCGGGTCCAGGCCCACCGGCGGCACGGGGGCGGCGACGGGTGGGGTCGGCCCAACGGGCGGCACCGGTGGGACCTTGCCCACGGGCGGCACGGGTGGACTCGGTGGGGTCACGACCGGCGGCACGGGCGGCACGGGCGCCGGGCCCTCGGGTGGCGTGGGCGCCGGGCCCTCGGGTGGCGTGGGCGCCAGTCCAACCGGTGGAGGTGGGGCCGGGACGGGTGGCGACGCCACGGGTGGTGATGCCATGGGTGGCCAGGCCGGTGCAGGCACGGGTGGTGATCAGGCCACCGGCGGTGTGTCCCCGACCGACGTAACGGTGCAGCTTACCAATACCCGGCAGACCATCCAGGGGTTTGGCATCAACAGCGCACTGATGCCGGGCGGCAAGGCCTTCCCGGTCAACGAGATGTTCAGCACCACCGGAGCCAATGGAATCGGCTTTTCCATCCTGCGTGTCGGCATGAACACCGATGGAAGCCTCACCGGGCAGGGCATCTCCGAGGCGAGGGCCGCAGGTGCGAAGATCATCGGGTCTTGTTGGAGCGCGCCCGCGGAATGCAAGAGCAATGGCAGCACCCAAAATGGTGGGTACTTGCTCGAGAGTTGCTACGAATCATGGTCGACGACGATCGCCAATTTCGCGCAGCAGCAGAACCTTTACGCGATGTCGATCGCGAACGAGTCTGATTTTGCGTCCTGTCCAGGCAACCCGGTGTGTACGGACGCGTACGATACGATGACGTACACCGCCAAGCAGATGGTGGCTTGGGTCAAGGTGGCGGGACCGAAGCTCAAGGCCAAGGGGATCAAGGTCATCGCGCCCGAGGCGTCGGAGTGGATCCACGTCTGGGGCAACGCATCGGGCACAGGCTCGATAGTCTCCAGCCATCCGGACAGCTCGGATCCGCATGACTGTGGGTGCTTTGCGGATGCGCCGACCAATGACGGTTGCGCTCAGCATTGCCTCGACGGGGATGGTTACGACTACGGCCATTGGCTCTGGGAGGATCAGACCGCTTGGAGCGCTTTCGACATCCTCGGGGTGCACGAGTATGACTCGCAGGTTGCGTTCCCCTGGCCGGCCGACGTCAACGGCGGCGTGAGAGACAGGGAGATCTGGCAGACCGAAATGTCCGGAGTGATGCACTGGCCGGAACAGGGGCCGTCGACGGACATCAACAACGGTGTCGCGGTCGCGGAGTGGATCCACTCGGCGCTCACGGTCGGCGAGGCTTCGGCCTGGCTCTATTGGTGGTACGAAGCCTACTACCAAAACGACAACGAAGGACTGGCCCTGGTTCAGAACAGCTCGACCATCGCCAAGCGCTACTTCACGATGGGAAACTACAGCAAGTTCGTGCGCCCAGGCTTCGTCGCGGTGGACGTCACGGGACCGGTGCCCAACGACGTTCTGCTCTCGGCCTACAAGAGTGACGAAGGCGCCGTCGTGGTCGTGGCCATCAACAAGGGTGGCGCGGCCGCCGAAGTACCGATCACCATCGCTGGCGGGACCGCGCCCACCTCGATGACTCCGTGGGTGACGTCCGCGCAGGACAACCTGGTTTCCAAGTCCGCGGTCACGGTGACGGGCGGCACCTTCACTGCTTCGCTCCCCAGCAAGACCGTCACGACCTTCGTCAGCGGCAGCTAGCCTCGGCACCCGCACCCGGAACGCTGACTGCGAGGGCCATCCATCACCACCGGGAGCGGGTGGAGCGTCTCGCACACTGCCAAGCGCGGTGGCGCGACCGCGTGCCGCTATCTGGTCCCCGTCCGGGAGCGGGTGGGGCGTCTCGCACACCGCTGAGCGCGTGGCATCGCCGTTCGGAGGGTGTCGCCGGCGGGGGTCAACGTGTTGCGCGCCGCGGACGCCCCCGCGCTGGCGGCTGCGGCCGCCAACGTCGGAGCGAAGCTCGCGCCGACCAAGGGGACCGTCGCGCCCCGGTCGTTCGTTGTGGACTGGGTAGAACGTCGCAACATCCAGCTCGAGCGCTGCGGTCGGTGCTACGCGGCCGAGCTCCCAAGGGGTCCGTCCAACCCGGAGCTGCGCCACGACTGGCCTTTGGGGGACACCACCGGCCGGGGGGCGAGGTCACCCGCCGAGATCACCGCGGTTTGTCTGGCTTGCGCCCGCTGATCGCGCCGAAACGCAGTCGCCACATCATGACGATGGCTTCCGCGAAGATGGCGGACGACATCTTGCTTTGGCCCACGCGGCGGTCCAGAAAAAGGATCGGCACCTCGACCACGCGGAGTCCGGCGCGGAGGGCGCGGTAGGTGGTTTCGACCTGGAACGAGTAGCCGTTCGAGCGGACGCTCCGGAGGTCGATGGCCTCGAGGGCCTGCCGGGTATACCCCTTGTAGCCCGTGGTGAGGTCCCGGACGCCTACCCCGAGGATCAGGCGGGCATAGAGGGATCCGCCGCGGCTCACGAAATGCCGCAGCGGTCCCCAACCCTCGACGCCGCCACCCGGGATGTTGCGGGATCCGACGACGACATCCGCTCCGCTGGTGAAGGCCTCGAGGAACGAAGGGAGGCAGGCGGGGTCGTGGGAGAGATCCGCGTCCATCTCGACGTAGTACCGGTACGAGCCGTTCAGGTGGGCCGTGAAGGCCTCGATGTAGGCGGTGCCAATGCCGAGCTTGGCTCGCCGGTGGATCACCCGCACGCGCGGGTCACGGGCCGCGATCGTCTCCACGACCTCGCCCGTACCGTCCGGCGAAGCGTCGTCGACGACGCAGACGTGAGCGCGGGGGACCACGCCGAAGACGGCTTCGAGGAGGCGCTGGATGGTCTCCCGTTCGTTGTAGGTCGGGGTGACGATGAGCAGTCCTTCGCCGTCCGACCCCCGAGCTTGCTGCCCCACCAATTCATTCCTTCTGGCTACGGTTCTTCATTCCTTCTGGCTACGGTTCTTCCAGGCCTCGTTAAACTCCCGGATCGTCGATTCGGTGCGGGGATTCCAGATCATCTTGCGGATGATCGCGGGCGGCACGGTCACAATGTGCGCCCCGTGCTGGAGTGCTGCGACCACGTCCGCGACATGGCGAATCGACCCCACGATGATCTTGGCCGGTGACCCTTCACGATCCAGGATCGCGCGGGTCTCCGTGATGATCGGCCCCGGCTCGTAGCCCATGTCGCGGATTCGCCCGCTGAACAGGCTCACATACGTCGCGCCCGCGAGGGCCGCCAGGTATAGCTGGCTGAAGTTCATCATGCAGGTCGCGTTGGTGGCGATCTCACGGCCCGCCAGCTTGTGGATCACCTGCAGCCCCACCTCGCTGAACGGGACCTTGATGCAGATCCGATCCGGCGCCCATGCGTGATAGCCAAGGGCCTCGTCGAGCATCGCCTCGGGGGTCTCCGTCGTGAGCTCGACGGAGACGGGGCCCGTCGAGCGGGCCACGATCTCGCGGATGCAGGTCTCGAGATCGATGGCGCCGAGTTCGCGCGCGATGATCAGGGGATTGGTCGTGACTCCACAGACCACCCCCCAGTCGAAGATGGTGGTGACTTCGTCGGGGACCGAGCTATCGAGGAACAGCAAGGGAGACTCCGGGAGAAGTGGCGGCTGGGTGGTCCCGGCACTGCCGGCGCGACCCGTGGCGCAGCATGATCGGCGGGCGGCGGGGACGCAACTAATCCGTGTCGACCTCCCGGCGGCCGTGGGGCCCCGGCTCGGGCGCTCGGCACGGCGCTGGATCCGAGGCGCTACGGACGGGAGTCTCGGGTGACGTTCGAGCGGCGCGGGCGTCACCGCAGCGTTGCGGCCAGGATCGCGGCGACGACCTCGTCGAACTGCGCGCCCATCAGATCCGGCCGCGCCGTGGGGCCGTGGCGCTGGGGACAGAGCTCGCACCGGTGCGGGGAGAAGACCAGCGCCGCGCCGATCCCCGCGGCCCGCGCGGCCAACACGTCGCCGGGGGAATCGCCGATCATGAAGCTTCGGGCGGGATCGAGCCGGAGTCGGCGCAGGGCGGAGAGCAAGAGGCCCGGTTGGGGTTTGCGGCAATCGCACGCTCGGACGAGCTCGGAGACACCTCCGGGTCCACCGCGGGGGTGGTGCATACAGACCTCGACCGCGGCGATCTCGATCCCATGCTCGGCGAGCATCGCCACCAGCGCCCGGTTCGTACGTTCGACCGCGGCGACCGAGATCTGCCCCTTGGCGGGGCCCGGCTGGTTGGTGGCGATGGCGAGCACGAAGCCAGCGTCGGCGAGCGCCGCGAGTCCCCCGAGGACCCCTGGCATCAGGCGGATCTGCTTGGGGTGGAAGGCGACCTGTACGGTTCCGGTCTCCTCATCTCGGACCACGTCGATGAGCGTCGCGTCCCGGTCGAGGATCACCCCGGGGCGGAGCTCGGTCACGGCGCCTCCTCCTCGAGCCGCTCCCAGACCTCGTAGGTGTCCCGGCGGCGGTCACCGACGTTGAGCGTTCGCGCGAGCCGGATGAAGGTCCACATGGTCCCCGTGAGCCTCCGCAGCTTCGAGATGCCGACTCGCTCCTGGTAGTCGATGGGTACTTCGACCACGCGGTACCCGGAGCGGGCGGGCCAGAGCAGGGTGTCGATCGGGATCGCATCCCCCTCGCCATCGAAGGAGAAGCCGCGGATGGTGCTCGAACGATAGCCGCGCATCCCGCTGTGGAGGTCCGCGATCGGAACCCCCTCGAGGGCGCGGGCCGCATACACGAACGTCTTGTTGGCGACGTAGTTCGCGAGCGGCATCGCCTGGGGGCGGCGGCGGGTGCGGGCGGCGTTCACCACGTCGGCTCCCCCTTCGAGGATGCGGCGAATCGCCGGGATCGCCGCCGGTGGGTAGGTGAAGTCACAGTCGAGATAGACCAGGGCATCGCTCTGGGCTGCGGCCTCGTACATCAGAAGCTCCATGGCCGGGCCGTGGCCCCGCGGCGGCAGCTGTCGCAGCACCCGCGCCCCCTTCTCCGCCGCGATGATCGGGGTTCGGTCCCGCACGGAGCTGTCCACGCAGAGGATCTGCGCGTCGGGGACCGCCGTGCGGATCTCGTCGATCATGCGCGCGATGCTCGGCTCCTCGTCCATCGTCAGCATCCCCACCGTGAGCGACAGCGGACCGGGCGCCGGCGGTCGCCGCGCCACCACCACGTGCTGGTGCGACAGGAGGCGCGGCATGAGCTTCGTCACCTGCACCTCCATGGGGCGCACCGCCGCGAGGTAGAGCTCATACGCCGAGAGGTCGCGGAAGCCGGTCGCGGTCTCTTCTCCCTCGCGCAGGGTCAGGTCGAAGGCCTCGCCCACCAGCGTGCGGGCGGCCTTGAGCAGGAGCGGGTTCTGGGTGATCTCGAGGATTTCGAGCCCGGCGGCGCGGACGATGCCCTCGAGATCCCGGCGCCGGAAGGAACCGAGCGCCGCGTTCGGGAAGCCGAGCTCCGGGCGGGCCATCCCCACCTGGATCGGCCAGGCCTCACGATTGCGGACCGAGGCCACCAGCCGCCCCTCGGGCGCCACGAAGGCGGCGAGGGAATCGACCAGGGCGGCCGGGTCCCGCGAGCGCTCGAGCGCGTCCGGCACCATTACCAGGTCGAACGTGCGTCCCCCGAGTGCCGACCGGAGCGCCGCCTGGTCGTCGAAGTCGAGCGCGGTCACCCCGTCGAGCACCCGCTCGGCCCGCTCGAGCAGCCCCGGGTCCCGCTCGATCGCGACGACCTCGGCCCCCGCCTCGCGCGCGGCGAGCGCGGCGAGACCCACGCCGCAGCCCACGTCGAGGACCGTGCGGGGGCGCCCGATCACGGCCACGAGCGCTGGGTTCACGTCGTCGGTTGGGTGTTTCCGGGGCATCGCGGGCAGCGACGCTAGCAGGCGTGAAGTAGCGTCGCCAGCCAGGAGCTGATAGCTCAGCGCCATGAGTCGTTCGGACGACCTCTACCCCCTCGACCTCGGTGCGGTCGGGTATGCCTACGTCGAGCGACCGAACGCGACCCTGCTCGGGCTTTGTGCGCGCCACGTGCTCACCCGGGGATCGCGCCCGCGGATCCTCGATGTCGGCTGCGGCGCGGGGGCGAATGCGCGCGCCATTCGCGACCGTTGTCCCGACGCGTACCTGGTCGGCATCGAACCGAACGAACGGGCCGCCGAGCTCGCGCGGGCCGCGTGCGACGAGGTCTTCGGCGGCCTGGTGGCGGACTGGCTCGCCGAGCCCAGGCTCGTCGTGGCGCCGTTCGACGGTGTCCTGCTGAGCGACGTCATCGAGCACCAGGCCGACCCGCTCGCCCTCCTGCGCGCCCTCGTTGCCGAGCCGTCCCTCGCGGGCGCGGTCTTCGTGGTCTCGGTGCCGAACTACGCTGTATGGTATAGCCGCCTGCGCACGCTCGGTGGCCGCTTCGAGTACGCCCACAGCGGGCTGTTCGATCGCACCCACCTCCGCTTCTTCACCGCGCCGAGCCTCCAGGAACTGCTCGCCCACGCCGGGCTCGCGATCGTTGATTCCGGGATCACCCCCTCCCTGGTCCAGGCCGCGGCACCCTGGCTCCGTCGGGCCTTCGCCGACGACGTCGCCCGTGGCGCCCACCTCGCCCTCGCGGAGTCCCCACTCCACCGCGTCTACCGCGCGGCCGTCGAACCTGTCGAGACGGCCCTCTGCCGTCTCTGGCCGAGCCTGCTCGGGTTCCAGATCGTCGTGGCCGCGCGCGAGGCGGGGCACCCCTCGGGTCAGTCCCCGTAGGCCTCGATCTCGTTCACCGCGATGTAGCCACGCTCGGCGCGTGCCAGGCGGACATAGCGGGCAGGCTCGTCCGTCAGCGGCTGCGACCAGGGGTGGCTCGCCGTGAAGCGCGCGGTGCGCTCGGCGACGCGACGCCAGGTGGCACCATCCTCGGACAGCTCGAGCCCGACCGGGAGGATCTCGTCCCAGTAGCCGTCGTTGCGGTGGTAGACGACGACCTCCCGGAGCCGATGAGTCCCTCCGAGATCCACGACGACCCATGGCGACGCCTCGGTCTGCGTGTGGACGCCGTAGTTGGCGTTGCGCACCCCGTCCGTCACGCCCTGGGCGTCCGGCGTGCCCGGGTGCCGGCTGCTCGCCGTGGCCGCCATTCCTTCTGCCAGGTTCTGCGGTGCGAGGAGCCGAGCCATCGCGGCGGCGAGGGCCAGCGCCGCCACCAAGCCCATCGCGGCGATCCGGCGGCGACGGGCGCGGACGATGGCGCGGGGGCTTCGTGGTTCGACCATGCCGAGCAGCGCCTCGATCACGAGCTCGGCGACCTCTCGACCGGTGTCGACCAGCGCCGGGGTAAGCCGATCGACCGCGATCGGCTCGGTCGCGGAGAGGATCGGAGCGGCCGCCTCGAGGTGCTTCGGCAGGCGCAGGCCCTCGGCGTCGGCGCCGCCCGCGACGAGCGCGTCCCACGCTTCGGGCGAGGTGGGCAGGGCTTCGTCCGCCGCCGCCCCCGCGAACACACGGTGCGCCGCGAAGGCGAGCGCGAAGGCCTCGCGGGTGAGCGAGAGGCCAGCTGGTGTGCGATCCTCGCTGCGTAGCTCGCGCGCGACTCGGTAGCGCCCGTAGGCCGCGCGGTGTAGCTCGGCCCCCCGAGTGCGCCGCGCCTCGGGGCAGGACCGCGCGCGCCGCTCGGCCTCGGCGAGGAGGAACGGCTCGAGCAGGAAGGCAGCGGTGCGCCGCACTCGGGTCCGCATGGTGGCGACCATACCCTGACCCGTTGCTCCTAGGAACGCCGGCCCCTAACATGAGTCCCCCGTGGCGTCGCCGCTACTTTCGTCGATTGCCGCACGCGCGCGGTATGCGCTCGGCACCAGTGCTCGCTGGCTGGCGGTGGCCGTTCGGGATCCGCGCGCTTGGTCCACGCTCGCGGCCATGGTCCTGCTCGGCTGGGGCCTCTGGCGGATGCTCCAGCCGATGGTCGAGCGGTGGGACACCTATGGGTTTCACGACTGGGACGTCGCGACCGCCTATCGCTACATCACCCGGGTGAGCCTGCGGGACCACGGCGAGCTGCCCTTCTGGAACCCTTGGCTCTGCGGCGGCTTCCCCGCGTTCGGCTACATCGAGGGCGCGACCAACCTCATCTCTCCCTACCTGCCTTTTTACCTCTTCCTCGACGTGCGGACGGCGTTCCGCATCGAAGTGATCGGCGCCACCGCCACGGCGGTAGTGGGTGCCTACTGCTTCGGGCGACGCTTCACGCGGAGCGCGGCCCTCGCGGCGTTCGTGGCGGCCCTGTTCGCGCTGAACGGTCGTTGGGCGTTGCAGCTGACGACGGGTCACACCTGGCACCTGCAGTTCTGCTGGCTGCCCTGGGCGCTCTTCGCCTTCGATCGGGCAAAGGAGAGGGGAGGTGACGGGAGCGCTATCCTCGCAGGGCTCTTCGTAGCGCTCACCGCCTGGTTCGGCGGGATCTACCCGCTCCCCTACACGGCGCTCGTGCTGACAGGGTACGCGCTCTTGCTCGCCGTGCAGCTCGGCTCCTGGCGGCCGCTCGCCATGCTCGTGGTAGCGGGCGGAGTCGCCGCAGGGCTCGCGGCCCCCAAGCTCTTGCCCGTGGCCGATACGATGGCGAGCGCGCCCCGGGTCATCGAATCGAAGGAGGTGATCGGGCTCGGTGAGCTCGTGGTCATGCTGGTCAACCGCGGCCAGCGCTTCGGCGAGCTGCCCGTTCGCGTGCCCGCCTACAACTGGCACGAATGGGGGATCTACATCGGGAGCGCTCCGCTGCTCGCGCTCGGGCTGGGGGTGCTGTTCGCCCGCGGTCCTCGGGAGCAGGCGCTGCGCGCGCTCGGTCTCGGTGCGCTGCTGCTCGGTCTCGGCGCGTTCCACCCCCAGGCGCCCTGGACCCTGCTCCATCGGGCCCCGGTCTTCTCGTCGTTGCACGTGCCGTCCCGGTTCCACGTCGTCATGGTGCTCCTGCTCGCCACCGTGTTTGTTGCCTGGGTGGCCGCTCCCGTCGATCGGCTGATCCGCCGCCTCCCTTGGCTCGATCTCCTGCTGCTCCTACCGGTGGTCGCGATGGTGGTCGACCTCGGCACCGAGTCGCGGCGGAGCGTCCGGCAGGCCTTCTGGATGGAAGCGCCGGCCGTCGTCGAGGCGGCACCGGTCTTCGAGCATCATCGGGCGCCGTTGGTGCAGTACCGGCGGCGCGACTGGGCTACGCCCGTGCTCTTGCCGATGTTTGCCAACCAGGGGGTGATCGACTGCTACGGCATCCCCGCGAGCTTCCCCAGAGGCGCGCTCGCCGTCGAGGATCGCCGCTATCGCGGCATGGCCGAGATCGTCGGCGGCCCCGGTCGAGCCACGGTCACCGAGTGGTCGCCGAATCACGCGGTGGTCCGCGTCGAGGGTGCTTCAGAGGGGGCGGTGGTCGTCTACAACATGAACTACGAGCGGAGCTGGTGGGCCCGAGGCGTGCCCGCCCTGGAGCATGAGCACCGCGTGGCCGCGCTGCTCGGACCAGGCGAGACTACGGTGGTATTTCGCTACTGGCCGCGGCGGCTAGGGGCGGGGGTGCTCATCTGTCTGGCCACGCTCGGCGCGATCGGGATCTGGCAATGGCGGCGACGCGGCGTGGGTCCGCTGGGGGCGCGAGCGCTGGCCTGGCTCCGGCGCCCGGCGAAGGGCCGCCGCCGAGCGGGGGCGCCACCCTGATCGGCGACGGGGCCGGTAGAGGGATCGGGATCGGCTTGGGGATAGGGCGAAGGGGGGCTCCGGGCGAGGGAGCGGCTCGCGAGTGCAGGATCGGAGTGGGTGCGGATGGGGCAGGGAAGGACCGGCCGCGGACGGGGTTGAGGGCCCAGCCGTCGGCCTCGCGGGGATTCCGGCCTGGTTTCGCGCCCGGATCCCCCAAGCTCTGCCGCAGAGCGGCCGCTCCCCGTCCGCAAGAACCAGCGAGCTGCGAAGACCGTGACCGTGAGGATGAGCTTGGTGCGTTCCTTCACGGCCTCGCTCCATGCTTGACCTGGCGACTCGACCACAATGGCTCAAACGCGCGAGGTCGAGCGGCAGCTTCGCGCCCTTCTCTCCCTACCTCGACCAACCGACCCTCCTACGCAAGCGGCGCTGCGCAGGTCACGCCCACGATGGTCCCGAACCAGCCCGCCCGGAACCGGGCGCCACGCCCGCTCCCGGCTCGTTTCCCCTGGGAGTCATTGGTGCCACCGGCCCCCAAATCCCCGGGCTCGCGCAGCGAGCCGCCGATCAAGAGTGGAGCGCCGCGCGCGGAGCTTGACGCGCGCGAATTCATCGGAAACCCTTGTTTGGTTGGTTCGAGAGGAGTTGCGGTATGCGAAATAGGGATCTTGCACGACTCGCGCTCGCGATGGCCGCTAGCGGCGTGATGGCGGCGTGTGGCGGCGGTGACGTTGCCGGGGGAGGGCTCGGGATCATGCCGGAAGCCCCGCCGAACGATCCGTCCAGCGATCCCACCTCCGCGCGCATCCACACGCTCGTCGCCTCGTTCTGCGAGAACGAGCGGGCCTGCTTCCCCCAGGAATTCGCCGCCGAGTACGGCAGCCTCTCGCGGTGTGTGGAGGATGGGACCGATGCTGTCGACGTAGAGTTCTCCGATTTCGAGGGGTACTGCCTGGACGCCGCCCTGGATCTCTACGAGTGTTTCGTCGAGATGCTCGGCTGCGGCGACGCTGAGGATCTCGATCAGGCCTCGGAGTTCTCGGGTTGCGAACTCGAGGTCAGCGACGCCCAGGCCGCCTGCGGCGGCGGCTAGCCCGTGGCCCGGTGGAAATTGGCGACGATCCGCGCGCCGTCGAGATCGAAACGGAACCTGAGGGGGGTGAGCCCCCGCGCGGCCATGGCCTCGAGCAGGTGCCGCCGTTTCCTGGGTCGCACGTAGAACATGAAGAAGCCGCCCCCGCCGGCTCCCATGAGCTTGCCGCCGACGGCGCCGGCGGTGCGCGCGGCCGCGTAGTGCTCGTCGATCACGTCGTCGGTCATCTTGCTCGCGAGCGCGCGCTTGTGCATCCAGTGATCGTGCAAGAGCTCACCATACTGGTCGAGCTCGCCGCGAACCAGCAGGCGGTACACCTCGTGGCCGATCGCCTTGATGCGGTGCATGCCAGCAATCGTCGCCGGGTCCTGGGCGCGGACCCGAGATCCCTGCTCGCTGAGGACCGCGGACGCAGGCCGTTCAATGCCGGAGTAGAGGATGAGGAGGCTATTCTCGAGCTCTCCCATCACCTCGTCACGGATCGGGACCGGCTCCGCGTGCACAGTGCCGTCCGGCTCGATGGTGAGCGCGGTCACGTTGCCGTAGGCGGCGATGTACTGATCCTGCTTCCCCACGGGATCGCCGAGGCGGTTCATCTCGAGGTCACAGGCCTCCTCGGCGAGCTGGGCGGTGGAGACGAACTCGCGCTTGTACGTGTGGAGGGCGTTCAGCAGCGCGACCGTGAACGTCCCCGACGAGCCGAGTCCGCTGTTCGCTGGTACGTCGGCGACGCTCACCAGCTCGATCCCGCGTTCGATCCCCACCATCTCGAGCGCAGCGCGGAAGATCCGATGCCGGATCGACGCCACGTCGGGCGCGATCTCCGTCTCCGAATAGGCGAGCCGGATGTCGTCGTAGAAGCGACGGTTCGCCAGGACATAGACGTAGCGGTCGATGGCGGCCGTGACGACGTAGCCACCGAACTCCTGGTAGTAGCTTGGGAGATCGGTGCCTCCGCCGCCGAGCGAGAACCGAACGGGTGCGCGGGAGATGATCACAACGCGTCGTCCTAGCACGGCGCCTGGTGGATCCCGAACGCCGCGTGCCCGGTCTCCCCTCCTTGGATTGGCGATTGGGTCGGGCGCGGGAGGGGGAGCGGGTCTGGGCGTGGGAGGGGGATACGCTCCGCTCCGGAGCTCGTCGCGCCCAGCCAGCGAAGCTGGCTTTCGGCCGGGGCGGCCGGGCGTGAACGCAACCTCCGGCGGCAAGGACGTTGCCCACGAGGCCATGGCGAGAATCGCGGGTCGCCCGGCGGGGCCCCGCCCGTAGCTCGACCCGTCGCTGCCGGCAGGTGGTCGGCGCGGGGATCCTCGAAGGCCCGCGTCAGGCGATCGGAGCACGCCGGTCGGGCAGCTCCTCGCGCGCTCCATCCTGCGCGCTCCCCCCGGCGTGCATTCGGTCACGGGCTTCGCTCACCCGTCACCGCGGTCGTCTTCGGCGACCGGGAAGTGCTTTGCCAGGCACTCCGGACAGTATCCGTGCGTGAAATCGGCGTCCGAATGATCGACGAGGTACTCCTCGAGCCGCACCCGAAGGCCCTCTCCCGGGTGAGCCAGACCGCTTCCACGGGTGGGCTCGGATCGCTGGCTTTGGCGAGCTCCGCGATGGTTTCGTGCTGCTCGAGAACACGGTCGTAGGCGGCTTGGATGGACGCCGCGTGCTCGGGTCGAAGCTCTGTCGAGACTGCTCGTCGATATGCAGGAAGGACGAAGGGGAGTACTCGAGGGAGAAGCCTCGGGTCAGGTACGTCCGGTACACCCACGGGAGGACACGGGCCAGAAGCTCCGTGTTGTTGAGGCAAAACAGTTTCTCATGAAGCGCCAATGGTTGGCGTGGTTGTCGTATGCGGTCCCAAGCGGGTTCGAACCGATGAGCAAGGCACGATCTTCATGGGCCCTGAGCGCGCCATCGACCGCCGAAACGAGCCTCGCCCCGTGGACTTGATAGGCGTCGGCTGCAGCGGGCGAAATGGGTGCCAGCTCCGTCAACCTTGCCGCCAGCGTCTCGTGCATGTGTCCCCATCCTTTCCTCTCACCAAGCCGGCGGGCAACCCGAAGATCCCGGCGGGATTCTACCGAATCGGTGTGGCGGGAAGTATCCCACCAGGCGCGGCGAAGCGTCTCACCGATTCGTGACGCGTGGCGGCCGAGCGAGAAGCAGCCCCAAGTTGCGACAACCGCCGCCGTCCCCGAATGAGTCGCGGTGAACACGGAATCGCTCCGTGGTATCGTCAGTGCCATTGTCGATGCCGAGTACCCGGCATCGAGGGAAGACGATGACGCGTTCCTCCGGTGTGCAGGGTTGGCGATGGTGGGGTGGCTTGGGCGTCGCGCTCGCGCTCGCGGGCTGCGGGGACAAGGGCGGGAGGGGCACGACGGAGCCAGCCCAAGGTAGGCACGGCGGGGCCGGGCCGACCACCGCGGGAGCGGCGGGGATTGGAGTCGGTGGGTCCCAGATGGCGGGTGCCGCTGGCGGTGGGGACGTCGGCGCTGCCGGAAGTGGAGCCGGCGGTGGTCCCGGTGTCGTGGGCGAAGCTACGGCGATGGGGTCGATCGTCGACGCGGACGGCCATCCGATGGCACAAGTGACGGTCACTCAGCCCGACGGCGGGCGCGCCACGACGGATTCCAGCGGCCACTTCACGCTGGCTGTCGCCGGGTCGCTGGCGCCCACGCTGATCATCCGCGCAGAGGGCTACGCGACCGCCGAGCGTCATCTCGATCTCGATGGCACGCGCGTCGTGACCCTCCCGCCGGTCACTCTGCTCGCCATCGCCGCGGCAGCCGACGTGGACGGTGCTGTCGGTGGCACCGTCGAGGGCGGCGGCGTGAGCGTCGTGGTGCCCGCGGGCGCCTGGGCCAGGGAGGTGCACATCGAGGTGGCCGTGATCTCAGTCGGGGATCCGCTGCTCGACGACGATCGCTTTCCGCGTCCCCTGCCGCGTCCCCCGGGAGGCACGCTCGGACCGCTCTTCGGTGTGGCCGTCGATTCCGGTGGCGCGCAACCGAGCGTGCCGGTCGAAATCACCGTCGACACGGCTGCGGAGCTGCCCGCCGGCGTCAAGGTTCCCGTCGGTCGCTACGACGTCGAGTCGGGCGAGTGGGTAGACGTCGGGCTCGCGAGCGTCACGACCGCCGGCGACCTGAGGTTCACGACCGACCACCTGTCGACCTTCGCCGGCGCGCTGCCGGCGACACCCGCCGTGCTCGTGCGCCCGCCCGAGCTCGCGCGCATCGACGAGCTGCCCACCTTGACGCTGCCGGGGGAGCCCCGCGTGGATGTGCGCTCGGGTGGACTGGTCATTGGCGTCGAGCTACCGGCGCTCACCCGTCGCGGGGAGGAGGTGAAGATCACGCTCTTTCACGACAGCCGCACGCTCGTTGCCAGCATGCCGTTACCGGTCACGGTGACGGACGCCGAGCCGGGAGAGACGCTGCTCGTCAGGGTCGGCACGCCGTACGCGCAGATCCGGGCGGAATCGACGGTGACGAGCGCGCTCGTCACCGGTCAGGCCGCCACGATGACCCTGCCAGGCGCCGGCGCTCAGGGGTCGATGCTCGCCTCGGATCCCGCGCTGTCGCGCGCGACCGTGCGGGTCGCGCGTCCTACGCCGGGAACGTTCCACGAATCGGAGTCAAGCTCCTTCGCCGCGCCGACCACCGGCGCGACCCTCGAGTCCGGAGGAGCGGTGGTGCCGACTCCCGCGAGTATCGCGGTAGAGAGCGAGCGCGCCGGCGCGGTGCCATTCGACGATCGCAACGCGAGCGTCTTCGGTCCGGGCTGGCATCTGCGCGGCCTGACCCGCCTCCTGCAGCCGAGGTGCAACGCGGAGCGCCCCGTCGTGCTCGGGCGCTTCGACGATCCGGGAAAGGTTTACGGTCCACCGGACACCTACTACGTTACGTCGCTCGAAGGCGCGCTCGAGGCCGGAGGACTCGACCGCGCCGCGCTCGATGGCGAGGACGTCCAGGTGGCGCGCACGACGACTGCCACTTACGTGACTCTCTCGAACGCGGGTCAAGTGTGGCGAGTGCCTGAAGGCGGAGGCGAGCCGGCGGTCCTGGTGCTCGATCTAGCGACGCAGCCAGAGCTCGGGTCCGGCGTCATCTGGGCGACGACTCGGGCAGCGCACGATACCGGTGCGGTGGTCGTGTCGGACGACTCCGTCATCGAGGTTCACGAAGACGGGACCGCCGAGCGCCTCACCGGCAGCGATCCCACGGTGCCGGCGGCATCGGGTGGCGATGTCGCCACCTCGTACGTCGACGTGCCCAACGCGGTGGCTGTGGACCAAAACACGGGCGATCTGGCCATCTCGACCTACACGGGCCAGAACTGGCTCGTTCGGGACGGCAAGCTGAGCGAGCTGCGCACGCGCGTGTCGCATCCCCACGGGCTCACCATGGCGTTCGATCCCGAGGGGGCGTTGACCTACACTGCCACGGGCACCCCCTGCATCTATCGCCACGTCGACGGGCTGACGGATCCACCCCTGTTCCCTTCATGCCAATCGCTCCCCTACGACTCCATTCCCGTCGCCGATATCCCGCCGGTCCGCGATGGCCCAGCGGACGAAGCGGGGATCGCCTTCGCGGTCGCGTTGTCGTACGCGGACGACGGTACGCTCTACCTCGCCGACCTCCAAGGAGCGATCCGCGAGGTATCGACCACGGGTACGGCGAAGGTCCTGAGCCGAGTCTGGGATCACGCTCCGGCGCTGACGCGGGGAGTGGGCGGGCCTGCGCTCCAGGCGGATCTAACACCCTTTCGTCGGGTCAGCGCCGCCGCCCCTGGGCGACTGGCGATCGGCAGCATCGGCAGCGCCGCCGAGCTTGGCGCCCCACACCACGTGCTGATGGGTCCCGGCGACGGCGCCGTGATCCGCAGGCAACGGGACGACACGTGGACGCGCGAGCTCCCCGATGGCACCGTGGAGACGTACGATCGCCGCGGGCTGCTGATCGCGCGCGGCAGGGTGGGTGAGCCGCCGCTCGAGTTCGAGTACGCTGACTGGTCAGTGGTGGAGGCCGAAGAGGTGTGTGGCAGCCCCGCGCCCACGCCGAACCTCCTCGCGATCCAGCTCGGCACGGAGACCCTGTACTCCTTCACCTACTCCGGCGACCGCCTATCGACGGTCACCGACGCCGCGGATCGCACGACGACCGTCACTTGGACCTCTGGCCAGCCCACCTCCTTCGACCTTCCAGGTCGGCCTCAGGCGGTGACCTTCCGTTACGACGACGGTGGTCGCATCACGAGCAAGACGGCCGGCGGCCCCCACGGGCAGTTGCTCGAGGCAGCCTACGTGTACGCCGGTGCGCGTCTCGTCGAGGTTACGCTGCCGGGGCGAGAGCCCATCGCGTACGGTGCAGTGAATGCAGCCACGGAGATCGATCCGGGCCCCACGGGCATCACGCGTGCCGGTCGCTTCGACGTCGCGCGTGCCGTCGTTCCCGGCCACAGCGGCGATGGTTCGGTCGAGATCAGCAGCTCGGGTCTGCGGGTGGCGACAGCCAGCGATGAGGTTACCGAGCTCGAGCTCGACGACCAGGGTCGGCTCGCCGCCATTCATCACGCGGATGGCTCGTCGCTCGCGATCACTCGCGACCCCGTCGGACGTATCGTGGAGCTATACAACGCCACCACCCGCGAGAAGTGGGAGTACGACTACGACCGGTACACTGGGCGCCTGTCCCAGCGTTTCGATCCCACCCATGGGCTCTCGCAGTGGTTCTGGGACCCGGAAGGGCGCGTCTACCTCGCCGTAGAGCCGGGGGGAGGGCGCCGCTCCTTCGTCTACGACAGCAGCGGGACGACGAGCCATGGCTTGCCAGTGCAAGCCACCGATACGCTGGACCGCGTCACGTTGCTGGACTACGACGAGTACGGAAACCTGGCGCGCGTCGACGTTCCTGGTGGAGCGGTGCTCGACGTCACCCGCGACCGCGCGGGGCGTGTCACCCGTCTGGTCGAGCCGACTGGGGTCGTGCGGACCTTCACCCATGATTCCCGTGACGGCATTGCGCTGGAAACCTGGGGTGAGGGTGCAGGCGCACGGATCAGCGCCTGCACGCGACACGCGACGGACGCGTGGACGGACGTCGTTCCCGAGTACGAAGCCTCGGTGCTGCTCGGCGTGGCGGACGCCGCCGGTCGCGACTGGACGTATGAGCGCGACGCTGGCTACCGGATCACGCGTCTGGTCACGCCAGGCGACGGCGAGGTGCTGCAATCATTCGACGCCAAGGGCTTGCGTGTCCGGCGCACGTTGGCCGATGGGGCTGCAGAGCGGCTGGTCGCGGACGTCAACGGGCGCCTGGAGCGCCGCTGGTACGAGGGCGCGGACGCCGGGCAAGAGATCCGTCTCGCGTACGATGCCCTCGGTCGGGTTGCCAGCACAACGGACCTGCTGGTGCGCGAGACCCGCACCTATCAGCCCGGTATCGGCTGGACGCAAGTGCACGTTGCGCCGCAGGCCGGCGTGGACGTGCTCGCGGAGTTCACTCTCTCCCGGTCACGATTGTCGGCCACCGCTTGGACCCAGAGGGTGGACGGGTCGACGTACACCTTCCGGCGTGGCGAGGACGGAATCGTAGAACGCGTCACCTACCAGTCCGACGAGTCTCCTGCCGAGCGTGATCTGTGGAGCGCCACCCACGACACCGAGGGGCGCACCGCGACCGTCACGCGTGGCAACGGCACCCAGACGCGGTTCGTTCTCGATGCCGAGGGCCGCATCTCGCGCCAGGAAGAAGACCACGCCGGGGGCGCTCTGACCATCGACTGGACGTGGGACGCGGCTGGGCGGCCCGTGAGGCGCACGATGGGAACCCGGACGCGGACCTACAGCTACGACGCGTACGGACAGCTTTTCGGGTGCAGTGACTCGGGCGAGATCTACAGCTACGATGCCGTCGGCGCACGAGCTTCGAGCGCCGCCGGCCTGGTCGTTCGCGGAAGCCGAGGCGAGCTCGAGAGCGACGCCACCTACGCCTACGTCTACGATGCTCGCGGGCGCCGCGTGGAGCGCACCAACGCGATCGATGCCAACGATCGACTCGAGTACGAGTGGGGAGCCCAGGGCCTGCTCGCCGCGGTGCGCACTGGGCCGGCGGGGGCGACGACCACGCTCGCCGCCTATCGCTACGACGGCACCGGACGCCGCATCGAGCGCACGGCCGGCAGCAGCACGTGGCTCTACGGCTACCTGCCCGACACCGACCGCGTGGTGCGGGTCGTCGCGCCGGATGGCGATCTCTGGCACCTCGCTCACGCCACCGACAGCGCCGCGTTCACCGTCGCCGTCGCCGCGTCCGGGTCCGAGCTCTACGTGCACCTCGACCCGTTGGGCCAGGTGACCGCCGTGTCGGACGACACGGGTCAGCTCGTCGTGCTCGACGAGGACTGCCATGGCAACCGCCTCGCGGAGCCGGCTGCTCCATTGCTCCTCGATATCGGCTTCCACGGAATGTTCTACGACGCGGAGACGAGACTCTACGTTGCTGGCCCTCGCCAATATGACCCCTTCGGCGGGGAATTCCTGTCGCCGGATCCGGAGGGGATCGCCGGTGGGCTCGCGCCCTGGACCTACGCTGGAGGCAACCCGGTCATCCAGCACGACCCGAGCGGCCGCCTGCTGTTCACGACGCTCGCCGCCCTGACCGTTGGGTATGGCATCTACAAGAAGATCCGCGACTTCGCGCAGAGCGAGGAGGTCAAGCGAGCCCGCCGCGGCTACGAAAGGATGACGGATCTCGACGACGACGCGCTCGACGAGGCGGAGAAGGCCCATGAGAACCTGGCGGAAGCGTCGAAGAAGGGCGGACAGACGGCGCTCGAGGCCACGAAGGATGCCTACGACGGTGTCTTGAACCCTGCCAAGAACGGCGGCGATTTCGCCGACATGGTCAAGGACCAGGTGGGGGAGGCCGTCAAGAAAGCTGTGAGCGACTCAGGAGGTGGCGGTGACGACGACAGCTGGTGGTAGCTGGGGGATGGCGCTGGGGCTGGTGGTGGTCGCGGGAGGTGTCGCCGCGCTCGACGCGTGCTCCAGCGGTGACCGGCGTGAGCCGCGGTCCGAGCCGTTCCCTTCTGGGGCAGCTGGCACCCCGACGGCGGTCGAGGCGGGTCTGGACGCGGCCATCCCCGACAGCGGGATGTCTCCGGAGGACGCCGCGTCGGATCACGAACCTCCCGCGCCACGCGGGTGGCCTGTCGCCACGCGCACCTGGTCGGGAGCGCGTGCGCCGGCGCTGACGATCACGGCTGGCGGCCAGGTGCTCGTCGGCTATGCGCTCGATCACGCCTTCTCGGTGGAGCTCGATCCGGCGAGCTCCCCGAGCCCGGTTCAGATCTCGACCAACATTGGCAGCGCTGGGGTAGTGCGCTTCGTTCCTGGCCCAACCGGCGATGGCGTTACTGCCTTCGATGCGTCGGGTCACACGTACTTCCTCGACGGAGCGGTCCTCGTCGCGGACGCGTTCCCGATCGGCTATCCCACCGTTGGCGGGGTCAGTCTCTTCGGCACGGCAGCTCGTCCGATCGCGCTCGTCGAAACGAACTACCAGAACGCCGCCTTCTGGCTCCACGCCGTCGCCCTGCCCGATCCGGGCGCGCCCGACCTGCCCCCTCTGTCCGACACGACGCTTGTCGCCCAGCGCGACTTCGCTGCCAGCATGTACGCCGAGGCCTCGTCGTTCCTCGAGCTCGCGGAGACGTCGGACACCGTCACCGGGCTGGTCGTGCCCTCGGTCGCCGTGCCGAGCGCGAGTGGCTACGCCACCGAAGCGCGCTGGGTCCGCGTCTCTGGCGGCCTGAGCACTGGCGGGTACCTCACGCGGGAAGCCGAGGGTACCTTCTCGTTGCCCATCGCTGCCGACCGGAACGCCTCCTGGGTCGGGGCGCACGACCTCGGTGGCGGCAAGTACGCGCTCACCTGGCACCAGATCCCCGAGTGCGCGTGCATGGTGTTCGATGTCATGCTCGCGCAGCTCTCCGTCGACGCCGGAGGCATCCCGCGCGTCACCGGCAACGCCATCAACGTCTCCGACACCCCGGGCCAGACCGACGAGAGCGACCACCCGCTCGTCTTGCCCCGAGCGGACGGGAGCTTCTACATCGCGTGGCGCGAGTCGGCCTTCGGTCCTCGCCTGGCACTGTACGATGAGAGCTTCACGCGCCAGTGGATCATCGCCCCGGACCAGGATCTGAAGGTCCGCCTCGACGATCCGATAGCCGCTGTCGTCGACGACGCGGGGCGTCTGCACCTGGTCGCCACGGTGATGCCCGCGGGCACGGAAGAGGTGCGCTACTGGGTCATCGGCGACTGACCCGAATCTCCACCAGCCGATACTGCTGGCACCATTTCGCAATGCTGTCGGGGTACTCCGCCTCTTCGCGGCGCACTCTCACGACATCGGCCAGGTTCTTGCCGGTACATCGGCGTAGGTCGCCATCGGTGCGGACGGGTCCAGCGCACTCTCCGCCGTTGCCACCGATGGGCAGCCCCGCCGGTCGCCACATCCGCTGGGATTGGGCCGGCCCCAGGGTTCGAGCGGACACGCCGCTTCGGCCTACGGCTCGAAGCTCAGTCTGGCCTGCCCCAACATCGACCTCGGCAGCTGCACGGCCACGACCTCTCCGCGCGCCCTCACCACGCCGTTGACCGAGAGCTCGACGTCGACGATCGCGCGCCGCTTCGCCGGTCCCCGTGCGCGGGCGCGTAGCTCGAGCGGTGGACCGAGCGGCGTAGGCCGCAGGAAGTCGACCTTGAGCGAGGCCGTGACGAACCGGATCGGAGGCAGGGACGCGCGCTCCCGCCCCGTGGCGCGACGGGCGAACGCGGCCGCGGTCCCGGTCCCGTGGCAGTCGATCAGCGAGGCGATGAGCCCGCCGTATACGAACCCCGGTGCGGCCATGTGGAACGGCTCAGGAACGAAGGAGGCCACGACCTCGTCACCGCGCCAGTAGCTCTTCAATCGGTGCCCGTGCGGGTTGAGCTGGCCGCACCCAAAGCACTGGTTGAGTTCGGCGGGATAGTCCGCCTGTATCGCCATGTCCATGTCCCTTTTCCTCACCTCCGCAGCTTTGCCGTGACTCGTCGTCGTCTCAGCAGGAGCTGTCACCCCCCCGCCCGGGGATCACGAGCTCGAGGCATCCGCTGCCACCACAGCTAGATCCCTGCCGTGGTGACGCATCGGATCGGCAAGGAGTGGCGTTCCTCGTCGAAGCTCCGCCGCGCGGCGAGCTGTCGCGAGGACGCTCCGGCGCCGACCAACACCGTCGCGTCGTCACCATCGATTCGCCGTCCCCTCGTAGAACACGGCTCCTCCTCGCCGTACGGCGCGCACCGCGCCCCCGGCGCTCAGCACGTCCAGATGCTTGACTACGTCGTTCGGGCGCAAGTCCAAGCCGCTGGCAAGCCCCTCTACCGTGCATGGTCTTCGGTTCACCAAGGCAACGATCCGCTCCGCGGCGTTCTCGCTTCGCGGGGGAGGCGCCCCCTCGAGCGGGCCGGTTTCGGCGATGACCTCGCAGGGGCACGAGAACAGGCGCTTCATTGCCTCCAATTCATTTCTGGTGACGCTGAGCGCGGAAGGGTCCGCTGGAGGTCGTGATACCGTGTTGAGCTGGACGCGGTCCAGGCGCATCCGCTCCGCGAGGCGCGCGATCGACTCGATCTCCTCCCGATGGTCGGTGATCCCCGAGAGGATGAGCACCTCGAGCCACAGCCGACCCCGGAATTCGTGCGAGAACGTCACGAGGCCTTCGGCCATCTTCGGGAACGAAATGTCAGCGCTCGGACGGTTGACTCGCTCGAAAGTCGATACTCCCCCGGCGTCCAGGGAGGGGATGACCAAGTCTGCTCCGGCCATGCCCCCGCGAACTTCCGGTTTCCAGAGCAGGGAGCCGTTCGTCAACACCGCGACAGGAACGCTGGTGAGAGCCTTGATTCCGCCGAGCACGTCGCCGAGGCGCGCGTGGAGCGTGGGCTCTCCGGAGCCAGCCAGCGCGATGAAGTCGGGCCGTGGCTCTCGCTCCAGCTGACCCCGGAGCTCGGCGAGCACGGCGTCGACGGGTACGTACTCTCTGCGGTCGGTCGTCTTGTTGGTCGTCCGCCCGAGCTGGCAGTACACGCAGTCGTACGAGCAGGTCTTGAAGGGCACGAGGTCGACGCCCAGCGATCGACCGAGGCGTCGCGAGGGTACCGGGCCGTACACGTACCGCGGGGCGTTGCGCTGCTGGTCTGCGGACCTGGCGCCGGACAGGCCCCCAACCCAAGCGCCGCGGCGGCTTGTGCCCGCGGTAGGTTTCTTTTTGGCGGGGGAGGCGAGCCCTTCCTCGCATCGGGCGCGACCCGCGGCCTCCCCCTCCTCGCCGCCTGATGAGCGGCGGGCGCCTCCGGCGTCGATCTTCCGACCTGGTAGATCAGGGGCCACTTCGCTCTCCCGCCTCCGGTTCGTCGTCCTCCCGGTGAAGCCGGTCTGGCGAGGACACGCGATCGATGAAGAGGACGCCGTTGAGGTGGTCCACCTCGTGATGCACCACGACCGCGTCGAAGCCGTCGAGCGTCCACTCGAACGCCTGGCCGCGCTCGTCGATCCCCCGGAGCCGCAGGAAGTGCGGCCGCACGGTTTCGGCGTAGAGTCCCGGAATGCTGAGGCACCCGTCAAAGTCCAGGCGTTCTCGTCCTTCCTCGAGGATGACGGGGTTGATGACGCCGATCGGGGGACCGTGCCCCGCTCCGGTCCCCGCGCCGAAGCAGACCACGATCGCTCGCTTGTGCACGCCGATCTGCGGAGCGGCGAGCCCAATTCCGTTGGGGTGACGCAGCAGCGTGTCCTTGAGATCCGCGATCAGCCGCCGGGCTTCGTCGGGCTCGTCCGCCAACGGCTCGCTCACCCGGCGCAGCGCCGCTTCGCTCGTCTCGAAGAGCAGGAGGGGACGTGCGGCCACAGGTCAGGTTCCTTGGGGCTCTGCGCCTGATCGCGCGAGGCCGACGTCAGACATCGAGATCGCCTCGTTCGGGCATTCCTCGGCGCACTTGCCGCAGCCCGCGCACCGGGTCGAATCGACGGTGATGGCATCTCTCATGCTGATGGCCTGCTCCGGACAGAGATCGACGCACAGCCAGCAGGCGGTGCACCGCGTCTTGTCGATACGGGCGATCACCCTCGACGTGCCGGCGTCACGCTGGCCAGGCGCTGTCGGCGCTCGCTCGAGCCTCGGCGGAGCGCCGGCCCCGGCCGGTTGGAGGTCCGCGATTCGGTGCGTGATGGCGCCGAGCTCGCTCATCATGTCGCGAGCGCACGCCTGGATCGCCTGGAATGTCAGCGCTCGCCGCGCCACGCCAGGCGGCTGGGTGGTGCTCGCGGCAGGACTACCGGTGCGCCCCGGTCTTGGCCGGCCCCATGATCTGCCGCATCCCTCCCGTGAGCCTCCCCCTCCTTGGTTCCAGCCGCGCCCACGGCCCCGGCCGCAGCCTTCGCCCCGGCCGCCACGAAATCCGCGTCCGTTGTTCATCGTCATTCCTTCGCTTGCCAGTGACTGCGGTCACCGGGACGGAGGGAGGCCGCTGTGGTCGCGGCCACCTACCGTCCCGGACCTGGGATCAGGTCTTCGAGGTTTCCGCCGAAGACTCGAGGTCACGGATCCGAATGCGTACATCCTCCAACGCCTGGGCGAGGTGCTCGGCCTGGCTCTTCAGAGCCACGAGCTCCCGCTCCCTCGTCATCGTGGGGCCGAAGGGCGCTCCAAACGGTGGAGCATGATCCGAAGCGCGCATCCATCCCGGTTGCCAACCAGGACCTGCCGCGGTTCGACCCCCATGACGATGCCGCCATCCGCCGCCACCGCCGTACCCGCGCCCCTGACCTCTCCCCCAGCCAGCGTTCAGAAACCCTGGCGCGGGGTATCCCGCGCAGAGCCCCGCTTCACGGCCGCTCAGGGGACCCAATCCCCCCGGACCCGTTCTGTCTCCTCTTGGCATGATCTGTCTCCATTCGTGGTTGATGGTCGTTGCTTCACCATCCGTGGCGCCACCGTCTGCTATGGCGATGGCGGGGCCGGTGTTGTCGGCCAGGACAACCTGGCAGCAAGAGAGCCTGCTCCGTCAGGTCACCCGAGAAAGAGGTGACGATCACCTGCTGTATCGGACCACCGGTGTTGGGGATGACCCGCATGCCCACCGACGTGAGCAGGAGCTCCGGTGGCCAGGAGATCGCTCCACAGATGAGCGCCTTGGCTCCGAGCTCGGCGACGCGCTTGGCCTTGGTGATGGGGTCGGTTTCGGCGATCAGTAGCTCTCTTCGGTTCAGCGCTCCATCCCCGCTCGGGGTCATCAGCAGGAAAGCACTGGCAACGTCGAGCAGAGGTGAGATCCGGTCCCCGCACGTTGGCAGCACGACCTGCATGTCAGGTTGCCAAGCAAGAAGGATGCCAATATGGAACGGTCTGCTAACTGCCCGAGAATCAAAGGAAGTTGTGCGCGGCCGTGTTCCTTTCGGGAGGATTAGTCGTGCAAAGTGCATGTTCCAGTCGCGGATTGCACGATAAGGTCCGAAGTCCGCTCCGGCGATGTACGACCGTCCACGTCCTCGCCGAGCATGGCCCAGTCCTCGTCTGGTGTACCGGTGTCGAAGCCGCCGGAGGAGCAATCAGGTTGACAGCTGTGTCAAGTCAACAACCCAAGCCGGCGGAGGAGCAATCAGGTTGACAGCTGTGTCAAGTCAACAACCCAAGCCGGCGGAGCCGGAACGTAGCCCGCAGCGGGGTCGCGGCTCACCGAGCCGGCGATCTCGATCTGTTGATCGCGGCGCGACCCGAGCGACTGACCGAGGAAGCGTTCCACCTCGGTCACGAAGTCGTTCTCGCCCGGGCATTCGGGCGGCGCTGACCACGACAGCGCCGTGACGGCCGGATCCTCCGCGCGGGCGAGGGACGACCACACCGCGATCACCGCGGCGACCCTCCGCACTCTCCGCGCTCCGCCCATGGCGGCCTTCTACCGATGGGTGGAGTCCCCAGCAAGGAGCGCGAACCGCATGGGCTCCGCCAGGCGTCTACAGCAGACCAGAACGTCCGTCCCCCGCTATCGGATCGTCGCGCTCCCCCGTGCTCGGTGGGGTCCACCACGACGATCGGTCGGCGGCTCGAGCGCCTCGGAAGACGAGCGGAGGCAGCGGAGTCCTTGACGGGATCACTGCGCGGTATCGACTGCGAACAGCGAACAGCCGGGATGGTAGCCCCAGGGCTTCAGGTCCCCGCCTTCGGGGTGGTAATGGCGTTCGATCCGGCCGACGTAGTCGCGACCGTCCACGGAGAACGGGATCTCGGTGCCGAACGGCTCGTGGTGGTGATGGTGAACGATCTCGCGCGCCTTGGCGACGAGGGCCGCGTTGACCTCGCTGCCGCGGAGCCGGCGCAGGGTGCGCGCGGGCTCGGCCGCAGGCGCCGTCGTCCCGACGTTTTCGGTCGTCGCGGTCGCCACCGTGCTTGGGGTGGACTCCGCGGTCTCGGCAGCGGTGGCGGTGGCCTCTTCGGTCGTGGCCGCGGCGACGGTCGTGGTCTCGTCGTTGCGGAGCGCCGTCTCGTCGGCGCGTGCAGCGCCGACACTGGCCGACCCGAATACTCCGACCACCAGGACCCCAAACACCGCCGACCCCCGAACCCATCCACTCACCTTGCGCTGCGACATCTTCGTTGCTCCCTGCGAGCTCTCGGCTCGCTGGGGACGGGAAGAGCAACCGACGTGCCGCCGTTGGCCCTCGACGGCGAGACACACCGACCGCGCTCGGGGTTGGCGAGCGCCCTCGCGATACGGCGGGATCTACGCGGGATCCGCGTCGGCTGCGCCCCCCCGTGTCCGGGTTGCCGCGCGGTGGGGCGGCCTGCCCACGCGGGCAGAACCATTTCGTCTCTGGCTGCTCGTGGTGGGTCGCCCGCGGCCTGTGGTGCCCCGCCCACGCTTCGAGCCCGGTTCGCCGCGGTGATCCCGCTCGTCGGCTGCGGGACGCCAAGGTCGCTGCCGGCGCCGATCCTGGCTGCCGCAGCCGGGTCGACTCCTGATCCACCAAGGGTACCGTGCGCGTTCGTCGGCGTGAGCTGGTCGGTCACGCCGGACGGCGCAGACAGCGCCCTACCGCCGAGCGGTGTCACGCCTTCTGCACCAGCGAAGGGCATGACCGACCGGCTCACACCTCCTAAGCTCTCGCACCATCGCCTCGTCGCCTACCACTTCGCCGTTGAGCTCCTGCTCGCCATCCAGGCCGCGAACATTCGCGACCCGAAGCTGCGGGACGAAGCCGTCCGTGCCGCGAAGAGCGCGGTCCTCAATACCCCACTGCGCCACCCAGGCAGCTGGCGCTGGCTAGGACTCGGGCGCGGCGGGTCCCGCGGAAGGTGCAGGTCGCGTCGGCCGCGCGGACAAGAGCCGCACCTTCACGATCGCGCGTGGCGAAGGGCTCGAGGCTTATGCCGCTCGAGAAACCGCGGCGCTCGTCGGTGACGCCAAGGCTGCCCACGTGCACGCCTGTCTGCCTGTCGCCCAGCGTCTCTGCGCCCTCCTCACGGGGCTCCTCACGTGAGGGGTGCGCAGAGGCGGACGTTCAGGTTCACGAGCAGGAGCAGGAGCAGGAGCAGGAGCAGGAGCACCGGTGGGCGCGGATCATCAACGCCGACAACGTATCTGGATCCCGTCGGTGAGCCAGTCGGCGCGGATCTCGATCCCATGGATGGCCCGATCGGGCATGAGGGTGGACGAGCCATCCGCGCTGGTGCACCGAACCACGCTCTCGGTGCTGATCAGGGTGCCGATAGCCCTTCGCGGCACCTGTGCTCGCGAGGCACTGCGACCCCACCTCGTGCACTCGATCTTCACGACCCGGTCGAGATATTGTCCGGAGTGGACGCGGATCCCCGTCAGGTAGGAGTCCGGTCGGCACATGGTCAGGCTCTGCTGCTGGTCCGAGAACGACGCGGTCCCGCCAGCGTTGCTGCATAGATCCAGGCACTGGCGGTCAAACCATCACCTTCGTGAGCGGCGTCGATGGCGCAAGACCCGTACGATCTATGGTTGCGTCAGTGACTGGCCGAGTGGTTCTACGTCCGGTGCGTGTCCCCACCACCGCAGCGGACATCGCCCTCCTCTGCGGTATCCCTTCGCGACAGCGGTGCCCATCGCTCACTCTCCGCGCTCGGCTGTCGCGGCGGATGGGGTCCTCACGTCCCTGTCCGCCGAGGGGCGTTCCTGTCTTGCCAGCGGAGCCGCAGCGCGCGAGCCGTCGCTGCCGGCCCCCGTGCGTCCCCGCGGGTCAGCGATGGGATCGAACCTGGACGCTCCCCTCCCAGAAGCGGATTCCGGGCTCCCGGTTTCTTCAACCGTCGGCTCGCGCCGCGTTCTGCTGACCAGAGGGTCGTTTGAAACCCGTGGCGTGAGGCGCCGTTTCGTGAGTAGAATTACCCTGAGTCGTCGTGTCGTTGGCGGCCAAGACTTGGTGGTAGCAGGTTCCGCTCAGGAAGCCGGGAGGTTCTCGTGAAGTACGCTTGGTTCGGTATCGCGGTGTGGGTTGGCCTGTTCGTAGCTGGTTGCGGCAAGCAGGAGGATGCCAGCGGGGACCGCGGGCGCGACGGCAGCGCAGGGGATGAGCTGGGAGCGGCTTCCGGGGGTGCCAGCGTCACGGGCGGCGGTGTCGATGGGCGCGATGGTGCGGGCCGAGGTGGCAGCGCCGGAGCGGGGGCGGTTCCGACGGCCGAGAGCGGGGGCAGCGCGAACCAAACCGGGGGCCGCTCGAGCGGAGGTGCCTTCACGTCGAGCGGCGGGAACGTGGGCGGTGACGCGGGCCCGACCGCCGGAAGCGGCGGCACTGCGGAGGAAACCGGAGGGCGCTTGGCCGGGGCAAGTGGGGGGAGTGGCGGCGTCGTGACCGGAGGGACTAGCGGCGACGGGAGCGGTGGCGTGGTGACCGGAGGGACCGGCGGGGTCGCGACCGGAGGGACCAGCGGGGACGGGAGCGGCGGGGTCGCGACCGGAGGGACCAGCGGGGACGGGAGCGGAGGCAACGCCACCGGAGGCAACGCCACCGGGGGGAGCGGCGGGGCCAGCGTCGGAAGGGTCTACGGCGCAGACCTCCTGCTTGCCGAGGGAACCTTCGAAGCCGAGGACTTCGACAGAGTCCGTAACAGTTTCCTCTTCTTCGGGCATCAGTCGGTCGGGGGCTACATGATGTCTGCACTGGAGGGGTTGCGCGACGATGACCGCTACGACCTGACTCAAGCGTGGGATGGCGAATGGAGCACAGTGGTGCAACAGGGCCAACCGGGTGCACTGGTGAGTCTGCAGATCGGAGAGAACGCCGACGCGGCGAGCAAGACAACGGCGTTCGACGACTACATGCGCAACCACGGGTTTGGTGGCAATGTAGATATCGCGCTCTTCAAGTTCTGTTTCGTGGACATCAAGAACAGCTCGTGGGAGCTGATCAGTGTCGTGGAAATGGAGCGCATCTACGAACACTATGTCGGTGTGATGGGTCAACTAGAAGCTGATTTCCCGGGGACAGTCTTCGTGTACGCGACGATGCCGCTCGAGCGCGGCGATTCCTCGGCGAACCCCCTTCGTGGCGCGTACAATGGTCTCGTTCAAGACTTCTGTGTCGCGAACGACAAACCGCTGTTCGATATCGCGGACATTGAATCCGTGGACTCCACGGGTCAGCCTTGCGTCGTTACGGACGAGGGGGGGACCTATCGCGAGCTCTGCACGGAGTGGGCAGGAGAAGACGACCAGCACCCCAACGATGAGGGTAGCGTGAGGGCGGCGAAGGCCCTGGTGCTGATGTTCGCGGACATCTTGAGGGAGTAGGCGTTCTGCCCGGATGCCTCGGCATCCGATGGGTGGGCGGTTCCCGCCGATCCCCGTGTCTCGTCGAGCCCGGTTGGTCTCCTGCGCCTCCCGAGCCAGAGGATGCTTCTCTCGGTCCAGGCGGTGGTGGGCTCGAGCTTACCGTCGTTGCCGGTAGAGCGCGAGCGCCGCCAGCGGTGCGAGCCATGAGAACGTCGGGCCGCGACCGGTGGCAACGGTGCGGCAACCGCAGCCGCCGCCATCGTCACTGTCTTCGTCGTCATCCGCGAGGTCCGCCTCACCGCCGCCCGCCTCGCTGGCGCCGGTCCCGTCCGGCCCGCCGCCGCCGGTGCCCTTGCCGCCGTCAGCGCCGTGTTCGCCACCGGCGTCGCTGCCGCCACCGGCCGTGCCGCCGCCATTTCCTTCGGATCCAGCCCCCGCGGTACCGGGGTCATCGCTCGCGCACAGCGATCCCTCGGGCCAGGCAAACGGAGCCGTCGCGTATGCGGCGAGGCGGGTTCGCATGTCAGCGGCGGTTCCGCCCGCGTCCGAGCCCTCGGGTGGTACGGCGTTCCACCCGTCGCCCTCGAGCGCGCGGAACTCGTCCGGGTGCCCTCGCCGCGGAGGTCGAAGAGCACCCCGCCGAGCCCGGCCTGCGCGGAGCGCGCGAGCAGCGTCCGAGTGCCCCGCGTTTCCTGCGCCGTCGCCGACCCCCAGCACGAACACGCGCCCCTCCCTCTCCCGGACGGCGACGAGCCCGTCCACCAAACGGTCGATGGTGGCTCGAGCGATGAGGGCCGCGATGCGCCTCGCCTCATCGAGGAAGACTTCCGTGTAGCTCATGAGTGGAACGAAGCCAATCACGCGCCGTTCAATCCGCGAGCAGGATCCCGCCAGGAACGACCCGAACCGAGGTGCAGGGTCGGGGGGCCTCATCGCGGCGGGCGTCGCAGCGGCCGTCGTAGCGGGCGTCGTGGGGTCGCCGTCGTCGTTGGCGCCCACAATCGGCGGGCCCGATGGTCGCTCCTCGGCTCCCGTTGGGGTACGATGGGACGTATGGGTGCCGATCCCGCCAGCCAATCCACGGTGCTGGTCATCGATGACGCTCTCGAGAGCGTCGACGTTCTCCGGGGCATCCTCGATGGCCTCTACCGGGTCAAGGCTGCGATCCACAGTCGAGAGGGGCTCGACCTGGCGCGGTGTTCGCCGCCGGACCTGATCCTGCTCGACGTGATGATGCCGGGGATGGACGGCTACAGCGTCTGCCAGGAGTTGAAGCGCGACGAGCGCACCCGAGCGGTGCCTGTCATCTTCATCACCACGCTCTCCGACGTGGTCAGCGAGGCTCGTGGTCTCGAGCTCGGCGCCGTGGATTACATCACCAAGCCGTTCGCGCCGGAGCTCGTGCGGGCTCGAGTGCGGACACACGTCGCCCTCTACCATCAGACGGTTCAGCTCGACCGTCTGGTGCGCGCCCGCACGGAGGAGCTCGTGCAGACTCGTCTCGAAATCATCCGCCGTCTGGGCCGGGCGGCGGAGTACCGTGACAACGAGACGGGGCTCCACGTCGTGCGGATGAGCCACTACGCTCACCTCGTTGCCAAGGCGTATGGTCTGGGCGAGGGCGAGGCAGAGCTCTGCCTCAACGCCGCGCCGATGCATGACATCGGCAAGATCGGCACGCCCGACAGCATCCTGCTCAAGCCGGGAGAGCTCACTGCGGCGGAATGGCGGATCATGCAGCGCCATACCGTGGACGGCGCTGAGATCATCGGTGACCACCCCTCCGAGCTGTTGCGGGCGGCTCGGCAGGTCGCTCTGCATCATCACGAACGTTGGGACGGCACGGGGTATCCGCATCGGCTCCGCGGCGAACAGATCCCTGTCCTCGCCAGGATCGTGGCGCTGGCCGACGTGCTGGATGCCCTGCTCTCCGTGCGCCCCTACAAGGGCCCATGGGAGGTGGCCCGAGCCGTTTCGCACATCGAGCAGGAGCGAGACCGGCATTTCGAGGCGCGGGTGGTGGATGCCTTTCGCGAGGTGCTCCCCGACTGCCTGGAGATCCGGGAAGCCTACCGTGAGCGCTGACCTTCCAGGTATCCGTTCACGCCCCCAGGCGCGCGCCGCGTGAACGCTGAGGGTCAGGCGGCGTGAAGCGTTGCCGTTGCCCGTTGTGCGGCAG
>JAFGBI010000102.1 GCA_016933275.1 Polyangiaceae bacterium
GCAGCGCTGGAAACGCGTCTGTGCGAGGCGAGGACGCGTTTCCAGCGCTGCCTCTGGAGAGGTCTGCTGCCGGTTCGGTGCTCTAGGGTGTTGAGTTGACGCAGCAATCAACCTGACTGCTGCCCTAGGGGCCGAGCCTCGGTGCTGACGGTCGTGTCGCTGCGCGGCGGCGCTCACCCGGCCTTGCAGTCGTGTCGCCGTGCATGCTCGGCGCGGCGCTGCTTGACGAGTGCTGCGAGTGCGTCGCGGGTGACGCCCAAGCGTTCGGCCGTCTGCACGGCGAGTGAGGTGGTGGCGACACCGGGGACGAACTGATAGGTGGGGCGAACCCCGGCGTCGAGCTCGGCTTGAATGAACTTCAACCCCTGCACTGGGAGCTCGCGGGCCAGGCGCTCGGCGAACTGGAGGAAGTGGGTGGTGATCATCGCCCGCGGGGCGAGCTGCTCGAGTAGCTCGACGACCAGCTCGAAGATCTCCTCCCCTTCCGAGGGATTGGTCCCCGAGCAGAGCTCGTCGAGAATGACCAGGCTGTTGCAGGAGAGGAGCTCGAACATGCGCCGGATGCGGAGGAGCTCCGTGCCGAGTCGACCTTCGCGCTGGTCGGCGGCGACCTCCTGGACCAGGGAGACAAAAAGGCCGTCGGTCCAGACGAGGCGGGCGTGCGCGGCGGGGACCGGGAGGCCCGCCTGTCCGAGCAGCTGCGCGAGCGCGACGGCCTGGAGGAGCCGGGTCTTGCCGCCAGAGTTGGGACCGGTGACGATGACGAGGGAGTCCGGGGCGAGGGTGATGTCACAAGGGATCGGCGGGCGGGGCTCGGCGAACAGAAACGGATTGAAGAGCTGCTCGAACACGGTGCACTCGGTTGAGGTGGCGGCAACGAGCTCGGGGAGGGCGACGGAGAGGCCGCGAGCAGTTGCCTGCGCCTGGAGTCCCAGGCCCACCAGGTAAAACTCGAGGTCGGTCATCAGCTGGAAGGCGAGGATGAGGGCGGACTCGATCCCTTCGAAGACGTGCTCCACCAGTCGTCCCAGGATCTCGCGCTCGCGGAAGGGATAGCCGCGGACGAAGGCGAGCAGGCGCCCCCAGAGGCGCCGCCCTGCGGACTGGTAGAGGGGGTTGCCGGCGTTCTCGGTCGCCCGCACTATCTCGAGACCGCGGATCTGGCCGTCGTAGCCGACCCGCACGGTAAGGTCGACGCTGGCGAGGTGATCCTCGTAGTCGAGCAGAACGGAGAGATCGGCCCAGGCTGAGGACTCGAGGACGCTGGTGGTGAATTCGTGGATCAGGTGGAGGGAGGAGGTGGCGGTCTCGAAGCCCTCCGCAAGGCGCTCGATCGTCGCCTTGAAGTGGCGAAGGATGTCGAGCCGTCGGTGGATGGGGTGGACGCGAGCGAACGGGGTCGTCTCGAGGTAGGATCGGAGCTGAGCGAGCGCGACCCAGGCGTTCTCGGTCCGGATTCGGAGCTTGGGATCGGCGAGCTCGCGGAACACGGTTTGCCGGTGCTCCGCCGTGGCGCGGTCGCGAGGCGGGTGGGTGAGCAGGCGAGCGAGGAAGCCGCCGTTGACCTCGCGCCGCTCCCCGCGTATCTCGACCACGAGGCAGTCGCGCACGAAGTCCTCGAGGAACAGATCGTGCGCGAAGCAGTCCGCGGTGAAATCGCTCTCGCCAACCGCCGTGCGGGCAAGGATCGGCCCGAGCGCAGCACCTCCCGTCGCGAAGGCGAAGGCGAGGGCATCCGAGAGGTCCCGGTGCCGGACCCGAACGGTCGGCTCGGGATAGAGAAGGTCCGGGACGGTCGGCATGAATGGGCGGTCGAGATCGGATAACACGGATGGGTCCTGTTCGGGATGCCTCGCGCGGCGATGGTGCCCGTTCGGGCGCTGCCGGCAGCGCGAGGTCGCGTTCTTCCATCCTTTGGGACGCGCTGCCCGGCCAAGGCTTGGGGCTAGTGGAACTGTCCGCTCGACTCGAGGAGCTGGCCGGGGAAAAATCTCGGGAAGGTGTCGGTGACGGATTGACCATCGATCGCGGTGACCCGGATCGAGAAGTCGCCTTCACCGAAGCCCGCCCCGTCGGTGAGGCTGCCGTCCGAGCCGCGCTCGAGCTCTGACCAGGTCGGGTGATTGGCGCTCTTCACCTCGGCCCGAGCGAGCGGGAGGCGGGCGTTGCGGACCCAGAGGCTGGTCCACCAGACGTTGGCCTCTGTCTGGAACTGATATGCGATCCGGCCCGTGTCCGGGCAGGGGGCGAACTGCCAGGTCATGTGGCGCGGCCACAGGTCGCAGGCAGCGTCCCCGCTGAGCGCGGCGCAGGCGACGGGGCCAAGATCGAGGTCGTTGGGTGCCGTGTCGCCGTAGGTGATGATGCGAGCGTTCACCTGGGTCCCGGTGTCCTCGGTGATCAGGATGCACGCGTCACAGAGGCGGCCCCCGTCCATGTGCTGGGTGCTGAGCCCGACGAGGACCTCGCCCTCCCGGTCGATGACCGCTGGATCGTACGGAGAGCAAGCGTTGGTCCAAACCGACTCTTCGCAGTCTACAGGCCCGAGGTGGTATTCGCCGGCGTGGGTCTGGCCGAAGCCCCGGTTGGGATCGAGGGGAGCGTTCTCGGCGGTGTCGTTGCTGCAGCCGAGGGCCAGGCCGAGCATGGCTAGCAGCGGCGACCGGGATGCCATGACTGGAAGTTTGCCGCGAGGTCAGATCGCCGACCAGAGGGGCCAGGATCGAACCGGGCCAGCGCTGGGATCCTAGACCAGCAAGCCGGTTGATTGCTGCGTCACATCAACAACCTAGAGCACCGAACCGGCAGCAGACCTCGCTAGAGGCAGCGCTGGAAACGCCTCCTCGCCTCGCACAGACGCGTTTGCAGCGCTGCCGTTGCTGTTGGCAAGCGGATCGGTGCTTCAGCGGCGCTCGCGTCAGAGCGCTGCGACGAGCGCGTGGGTGAGCGCGCTCTCGTCGAGCACCACGGGATTGGCGCGCATGGAGCTCGCCTGCTGGGCACGGGCCACGAGGTCTGGGATGGCGGCGCGCGTCACTCCGAAATCACCCAAACGTGGAATGTCGAGCCTCCTCACCAAGGCTTCGACCCAGGCACAGCCCGCGTCGATGGTCCGCTCCGTGGTCGCGTCCCGTCCCGCGAGGAGCTCGCCGATGTTCGCGTAGCGTTCCAGGGTGTCGCCCGGAGCTCCCTGCGCGCGCAGCGTCGCCACGTTCGCGCGCATGATGTGGGGTAGCAGCGCCGCGCAGGCGACGCCGTGGGGAACGGGGAAGGTCGCGCCGAGGGGGGCGGCGATGCCGTGGACGGCGCCGAGGCCGGCGTTGGCGAGGCAGATGCCGCCCATCAGCGCCGCGAGCGACATGTCGTTGCGCGCGTCGCGATCGGCACCGTTGCGGACCGCTCGTTCCAGGGCTCCCGCCGCGAGTCGGAGCCCCGCCTGGGCGAGGCCATCGGTGAGCGGGTGGGCGTGGCGCGAAACCAGGGGTTCGATGAGCTGGGTGAGGGCGTCGAGGCCCGTGGCGGCCGTCACGTCCGGCGGGAGGTCATCGGTGAGCGCCGGGTCGACCAGGGCGACCTTGGGCACGAGCTTCGGGCTCCGTACGCTCGCCTTGAAGCAGCGCTCCCGGTCGGCGATGACCGCGTTCTTCGTTACCTCGGTCCCGGTGCCCGCGGTGGTCGGGATGGCCAGGACGGGGAGGGGATCGAGCGGCAGCGGGCGGCCGTGGCCGATCACCTCGAGGTAGTCGAGGAGGGTGCCCGGTTGGGGTACGAGGGCTGCCACCGCCTTCGCGGTGTCGAGGACTGAGCCGCCTCCGAGGCCCGCCACCAAATCACACCCGGCGGTGCGCGCGGCGGCCGCGGCCGCCTCCACCGTGGCCACGTCCGGCTCGCCGTGGACCCGGAACCGGCAGGAGGTGATGGACTGCTCGCCGAGGGATGCCTCGACGGTGGCGAGGGCGCCGGAACGATCGAGGTGGTCGCCTCCGCGAACAAGGAACGCTCGCGTGCCGAGGGGGCGCGCGAGGCGGCCCACACGGGCGAGCTCTCCGCGTCCGTACACGATCGTGCCTGCCGTATAAGAGTCGAGCTTCATGGGGTAGGCGGGGCTAAAAGTCGGCGTCGCTGGGGAAGACGCTGACGTGTTTGACGCCCTGCCGGGGCTTTTCCATGAGCTCGGCCACCGCCTCTCGCCAGGCCAGATAGTGGGGTGTCTTCTGGTGGGCGCTGAAGGCCTCGGGTGACCGGTAGACCTCGTAGAGAAAGAACTGGGAGGCCGTGTCCACATGCTGCAGCACGTCGAAGCGGACATTGCCTGGTTCGGCGCGAGTGCCGTCGTGATTGGCGCGCGTCGCCTCGAGGAAGCGGGCTTCGGCGCCGGGCTTGACGTGGACCGTGACACAGACGACGAACATGGTGACTCCTGCTGCGTCAGTTGGGGATGCGCCGAGGCGCGGCTGGTCGCGCGGGATCGGGCAGCGAGCTCAAGGCGGGGTGATGCGATCCACCCCGAGGTAGGGCACGAGCGCGGGGGGAATGACGATGGATCCGTCCCGCTGCTGGTACTGGTCCATGATGGCGATCATCGTGCGACCCACCGCCACGCCGGACCCATTCTGCGTGTGGAGGAGGCGAGGCTTGCCTCTCGGTTCCGGGCGGTAGCGGATCTTGGCACGACGCGCCTGGAAGTCGGTGCAGGTGGAGCAGCTAGAGATTTCGCGGTAGGTGTTCTGGGAGGGGAGCCAGACCTCGAGATCGTAGGTTTTGGCAGACGAGAAGCCGATGTCGGCCGTGCAGAGCTCCACCACGCGGTAGTGGAGGTCGAGGCGTCTTAGCACCACCTCCGCGTGGGACGTGAGGATCTCGAGCTCCTCGATGGTGCGCTCCGGTGTCACCAGGCGAACGAGCTCCACCTTGTCGAACTGGTGCTGGCGGACGAGGCCGCGGGTGTCCTTGCCGTACGAGCCGGCCTCGCTGCGGAAGCAGGGCGTGAACGCGGTGTACGCGATGGGGAGATCGGTGGCTTCGAGGATCTCGCCAGCGTGGAGGTTGGTGAGCGGTACCTCGGCGGTGGGGATGAGATAGAGGGCGCCTTGGTCGTCGGGGTCCGAGCGGTGGGTCTTGAATAGGTCCTGCTCGAACTTGGGGAGCTGGCCGGTTCCCTGCATCGTCTCGGCACGGACGAGGTAGGGAGGGTAGACCTCCCGGTAGCCATGCTCCTTGGTGTGAAGGTCGAGCATGAAGGAGATGAGGGCGCGCTCGAGACGAGCACCGAGTCCGTAGAGGACGGCGAACCGGGCACCCGAGAGCTTGGCAGCACGCTCGAAGTCGAGGATGCCGAGGCGGGGGCCGAGGTCCCAGTGGGCCTGGGGTTCGAAGTCGAGGACCGGCCTTTCACCCCACACGCGGACGACAGGGTTGTCGACCTCTGAACGACCGATCGGGGTCGTCTCGTGGGGGAGGTTGGGGACGGAGAGGAGTTGGGCCTCGAGGCCGTTTTCGAGCTCGGCGAGCTGGGCTTCGAGGTCCTTGACTTCGCCAGAGAGGGTCCGAAGCTCCTCGCGGCGGGCGTTGAAGGTCTCTTTGTCGCTGCCCTTGGCGAGCTTCGACATCTCGTCGTTGGCGGCGTTGCGACGGGCCTTGAGGGCCTCGGCCCTGCCGACGAGCTCGCGTCGACGCGCGACAGCCTCGGCGAGGGGATCCAGGGTGGCGGCAGCGGCCGCGGAGCGATGGGAGAGACGAGTGCGAACCGTTTCGAGGTTGTCGGCGACGTAGCGCGGGTCGAGCATGGGGTGTCCGCCCGGCGTCTTAGCGCCCCTGTCCGGCGGAGTCGATGGGGAGCGAAGGGTCTCCGCTCGGGGTGACGAATCCGAGGTTCAGAAGCCGACGCCGAAGCCGAGGCCGATCGCAGGGGTTCCACGGTCGCGGTAGGCACGCATGGCGATCATGTGGGTGACCAGGGTGCAGGTTCGCAGGGCGGGGCCGTCGCAGCCGATCCACGCGCCGTCAGAGGCGCGCGAGCCGTCCGCAGCGAAACGCAGCACGGATCCATCCGGGGCGACCGCGAGCCAAGCGTAGGCCGAGTCCGGGGGGGAGGCATTGGAGACGCCGACGCGACCGAGGTTCGTGTCGTTCACTCCCGCCACGATTCCGTCGGGGAGGAGGACGGCGAGGGGTTGGCGCTTGCCATCCGCGACGCGACCGACGCGGTCCACGAAGAGGCTCGGGCGCCCCCGCTCTTCGACGGTCCCGTCTGGTAGGATTTCGACGACGGTGCGGTTCGCGCGCTCCCAACGCGCGGGCAGGACCGCGAGTGCGGCCCCGCCCTCCTGCCATCGAGGTGGGGGGGTGGGTGTGCAAGCCAACGCCAGCACGGCGAGCCCCGCGAAGAGGAGCGAGCTTCTGCCTGGCATGGGAGAAGGATAGCGCGTTCTTCGGTACTGGGGAGCCAGGAGCTCGGCGGTGGTCGGCCGCGCGGCGGACTCCTCAGGGGCGTTCGGCGGAAACGACGTATTCGAACAGACCTCGCTTGGAGGTGCGGGGACGGAGCAGGCGGATCGCGGGGTGGCTAAAGCCGGCACCGACCAGGAGCTCGGCCACCAGCTCGTGCGTGGGGACGCCGACGCCGTAAAAGAGGCTGTTGCCGACCACGTAGTGGACGGTGCCGCCCGGAGCCACGTGGGGGAAAACGGCGATCAAGTGGGTGTCGAGGTCGAGGAAGTAGCGATGCACGTAGCTCGCGAGGACGGTGCTGTGAGTTGCGATGGCCGCGACGAGCTGTCGGAAACCGGAGGCGCGAACCCGGCGTTCGGTGGGGGGTTTCCAGGTGGTGAGGCGGCTCGTTGCGCTCCCCCAGGTCCCGCCGATGGCGCGCCAGTCGAGGTCGCCGGCGTCACGACGGTCTTTCAGGTAACCGAGCCAGTACATGTAGGGGCGCAGCTCGCGGACGTAGCTCATCCGGTTGGCGTAGGGCGGCGAGGTGATGACCGTTCCGTAGCGTCGACGGCCGAGGGAGGTGAGGGTTCGGGCATCGTCGAGGTGCGCCCCGAGCCTCGCGCGTGGCAGGGCATCCCTGGCCGCGTCGAGGACGGACGCCAGCGCTCTGGCCAGGGCGTCCGCGACGGCGGCGGCGCCAGCGCTGGCGGATTCCCCTTCGGGGGCCGGGTGGAAGGACATGGATTGGTGGCCGAAGGAGACATGGGCCGTCTCGATCAGGGCCCGGCAGAAGGCGAGGCGCAAGAGGTCGCGCGCGCGCGGGGACGCGGACCCGGCGCTGAGCGCGGCGAAGGCGCGACCGAGCGCGTGTGCGCGCTCGGGAAGCCACCAGCGCTCGCGGTGGTGGATGGTGGGCAGCCATGCGGGAGCTCGGCGGGTATCGCGGGCGGCGGCGGAGAGGTCGGCGAGCAGGGCGCGTGCGCGCGCGCGGTCGGCGGAGCCGTAGCGGGCGACCTTGGCGGCGGCGAGCCAGCAGAGGAACGGGTTGAGATCGACCGACTCGGCGTCGATGGCGCGCTCGGCACAGGAGAGGAGCGTTGTCCCGGTGCCCGCGAAGGGGTCGAGCACGGGGAGGTCGGGCCGGGTCCGTTGGGCGATGAGCTCGTGGACGAGGTGGAGGGAATAGGCTGGGGTGAGGCGTAGCCAACCGTGGCGCGTGTCGAGGAGGTTTCCGCGGAACGTGAAGCGCTCGCGCAGGCCTGGGGGCGGCGGGGGGACGCGAAGCTGGGGACGTGGCACGTTGGAGGGAGCAGTCATAGTCTTGGGTTTGGGGCGCAGCCAGGCACGGTTTGGCCGACGGGTGCGGTGGGCGAGGTGCCGAAGGAGGAGGGAGGGCCATCATGGATGTGCCCTCGCGGGTGGGTTTGGGCTACGCTCGGTCCTCCCATGATCGTGGTGATGGAGCCAGAAGCACAGGAATCCGCCATCGAGGCAATCCTCGCGCATTTGGTTGGGGCCGGGTTCGACGTTCACCGTTCGAGCGGTCGTGATCGAGTCATCCTCGGCGTCGTCGGGGAGGTTACGCAGAACGACGTGGCGGTCGTTCGAGAGCTGCCGTTCGTGGCCGAGGTCGTGCGAGTGAGCGAACCGTATCGACTCGCGTCGCGCCGATTCCGTCAGCGATCGACGGTCGTGGAAGGGGCGTGGGGGACCATCGGTGGAGAGCGGATGTGGCTCGCGGTGGAGCCGGTGGGGCTCGACCTCGAGGCGCCCCCGACCGGGTTGCCGTACGACGTGGCATCGGGGCGCCCTTTCGACGCGGCCGTCGTGCGGTCGCGAAAGGTGCCGGAGCTCTTCGGATCGTTGACCTGCGTGACGGTGCATCCGAACCCCGAGGTGCCGCGTTTGCCGATCGCGTTCGTCGAGCGCGCGCCAAGTTGGGGAGCGAATTCTTGGATCGGTGCGGCGGAGCGCGAGCTCGCGCGGGGTGCGAACGGGATCGTGCTGCTCGAGGCGGGGGGCGAATACCCGAACGGGGCTCGCACCCTGGAGATCGCGGCGATCGCGCGAGTGAAACTCCGGAGCCACCTCCCCATCGTGGTCGATGCGCCGACGATCGCCCAGAGGGCGCGCTACCTACCCGCGGTGTCCTGCGCTGCGGTGGCGGCCGGGGCAGACGGCGTGATCCTTCGAGCTTGGGTGGGTCTGGAGGGCGTGACCGCGCGAACGCCCGCTACCCTGAGCTGGCAGGAGGCCGTCGAGTTGGCCGAACGGTTGCGCGCGATCGGGGACGTCGTGCGTCGGTGAGGAAGATCGCGGTTCTCGGGTTCGGGCTGATCGGGGGGTCTCTCGCCGCGGCCGTTCGTCGCGGTGGGCTCGGGGCGGTCATCGCGATCGATCGCAAGGACGTGATCGAGACCGAGATCGCGGCGGGCCTCGCCAGTGAACGTGTGGATGCGGCCGACGCTGTCGCGGTAGAGCAGGCGTTTCGTGAGGCCGACCTCGGGGTGCTGGCGATGCCGGTCGGCGCGATCGTGGCCGCGTTGCCGCGGGCACTGCGGAATGGCAAGACGATCACGGACTGCGGGTCGACCAAACGGATCATCGCCCAGCACGGAACGGCGGAGCCGCGCTCGCGGCGGTTCGTTCCTGGGCACCCGATGGCAGGAGCTCCGGTCGGCGGGCTCGTCCACGCACGGGCGGACCTGTTCGCGGGCAAGCGATGGATCCTCTGCCCGGAGGGGTGCGACGCGGACGCCCTCGCCGTGGTCGAGGAGGTGGTGGCGGGCGTGGGTGCGAAGGTGGTGCGCATGACGGCGGCCGAGCATGACCGGGTGGTTGCCGTGACCAGCCATGTGCCGCAGGTCATCTCGAGCTGCCTGGCCGTATTGGGTGCGCGGCGAAGTGCGCTGACTGGGGCAGGCCCGGCCTTCGTGAGCGTGACGGAGCGGGCGGGTGGTGGCGAGGCCATGTGGCGAGACATCTTCGCCACCAACGCGGACGAGGTGGCGGCCGTGCTGCGGGATGTCGCGCACCAGCTCGAGAGCACCGCGGCATCTCTCGGGGGGCATCCACCGGATCTGGAGCCCGTGATGCGGCTTCTTGGACAAGCGCGAGGGTCGCGGGAGCCTTGAGGCTGGCACCGTGCTTGCTGTGTGGGTGGGGTCGAGAGAGAGCGCCGGAGCCTCATGACCCAGCAGTGGAGCGGAAGATGCGGTGTGTGGAAGGAGGATGAGGGCGAGCCAAGAGCAAATGGCTGTGGCACAGCAGTCGCGGGTGTGCCAGTCTGTGTCACGCGGCGAGGCACCGCTAACGTTGGATCCTGGTAGGGCTCGGTCTGGGGAGAGGATGATGGACTGGCTGAAGGCGCTACCGTTGCTGGCACCCCTGGTTCTGGCGGGTGGTTGCCTGAACCCTCAGCCAGAGATCCCCGACAACGCTACCGGCGGCAACGAAGTCATGGACACCGGTGGCACAGGCAGCGGCGGGATCGTCGTGGGTGGCACGGGCGGGGGTGGAGGGGTCGTTCGTACCGGGGGCACCGGGGCGGAGAGTCTGGGTGGCTCGGGCGCCATCGTGGGCACTGGTGGACTCCACGTCGGCGGCCTGGGCGGCACGGCGCCGAGCACCGGCGGTAGCAGTACGGGCGGCGCCCGTACCGGGGGGGCGAGCAGTGGGGGTGCTGGCACGAGCGGAGGAACGGCCTCGGGTGGGGCACCAGGGGATGGCGGTGGAGCGACGGAGGGCGGGTCCTCCTGGCCGGGGACCGGAGGGACTGGCATCGGGGAAGGTGGGGCTGGGGGCTCTGGAGGCGCCTCCTATGCCGGGGGTTCCTCTGGAGGGGCACCCGGTGGTGGCGTCGGGACGGGTGGGTTCTCGACGGGCGGAGTCTCGGCGACGGGTGGTGCGTTGGCGACGGGTGGCAGTTCGACGGGTGGGGGTTCGATCGGTGGTAGCTCCACCGGTGGCGACTCGACGGGCGGGAGCTCGACCGGGGGGGTGGCAAGTGGAGGAAGGGGCGGTGAAGGCGGAGGTGGCGAGGGCGGCTGGGCCTACCCGAACGCGGGCGGCGAAGGGGGGGCCGAGGTCGCAGGCGCCGGAGGTCCGGGGTAGACCGCCGTTCGAGGGATGGGAGGGGACGCGGGCGGGGGGCGTAGATGGGGCAGGCTCGCGTGCCGCGGGGCCGGGGTTCGCGGGTGGAGCACCGATCGGGTTGCCGACGGCAACGGCAGGGAAAGGAACGCGCTCGTGCAGGGCGAAGACGCGTTCTTGGGGCGGTCGTTGGCTGGAGGTGCTCCCGGATCGGTGCCTTCGGCGGTCGAGACGCCGCCGCCGTCCACCTGGTTGCTACTCTCGGCGGGTGGTCGAGCGGGGCGGGGGCGAACGGCGTCTTGCGTTGGAGCCCGCTGAAGTCTGGTCAGCGCGGCGGGATGTGGCAGCGGGTGAGGTAGCCGTCCACGAAATTCGCCACGAAGTCCGCGATGATTCCATCGGCTACCCGAAGGCGGCGGCTCAGTTCGCGTGCGAGATTGAGGACCACCAGGGCGTAGCTCCTGAGGTCGCGGCGATAGAGAGCGTCCAGGTCTTGCGAAGAGACACGGACCAGGCGCGAGGGGGCGAGGGAGCGGACCGTGGCGGAGCGCGGCTGCACGTCGAGGATGCTCATCTCCCCGAACCAGTCGCCAGGCCCGAGGATGGCGACTCGCGCGTCGGTTCCGGCGTGGCTGGCTTTCAGGATCTCGATCTCGCCCTCGAGGACGATGAACATCTCGCGGGCCGTTTCCCCTTCGCGGAAGAGGATTTCCCCGGTCATCGGGGCGAAGACGGCGAGGGAGGCCGCGAGCCCATCCAGGCCCGAATCGGGGATCCCGGCGAAGAGGGGTATGGAGCGCAGCTCGCCTACAGAGAGCGGCGCGGGAGGCTGGCTCTGGGGCATGGGGGATCTCAGGCTGGAAGGCGAATGAGGGGACGCGTCGCGGGAGATAGCAGAGGCCGTTGGGCACCGCACGTTCCGGAGCGAAGTTCGATGGGCCGTCGGGGTATTCGAGACCCGAGGCGGGTTTGGGCGAACAGGCCGCCGATTTGGTTGGGGGTCGCCCTGTCGGAAGGGTTCTGCCTCACAGGTCTTTGACGAAGACGACACGGGGTCGGGCCGGCCCGGCGTAGTCCTCGACGAAATGGATGCTGTAGCCGTTGGCCTTGTGGAAGGCGATCGAGCCTTCGTTGCCAGTTGTACCTATCGACTTCAGGCGGGCACAGGCGGCTTCACGGCAGTCCTCCTCGAAGGTCTCGTAAAGCATCTTGCCCACCCCTCGACGGCGAAAGTCGGGGTGGATCCCGACGAGGTGGACGTAGCCGGTCTTTGGCGGGCCGGGGGCGATGAAGCCGAGCAGGAATCCGACCATGGCTCCCTCATGCTCGACCACGCGGGCGAGCGAGCCAAGCTCGTAGAACATTATCGGATGCGCTAGGGCGGTGGTGGGGCCACCCCACCAGCGGTCGATGAGCTGGACGATGTGGTTGAAATCGGCCTTGCCGAGGGGACGCGTGCGCATCGGTGTGGGTGCCGGGCGGATCGGAAGGACGAAGGATACCACGGTCTCGGGTATTTCCGGGGGAGATGGAGCGAGGAGGAGTCCGGGGCGGTCGGTGGCAACCGGGGACCGTTGGGTGGAGAGAGGGAGACGTGACGGGACGAGGGTAGGGGTATTCGCGGACCAGGCTGGCCTCGGGTCCGCCGGCGGGGTATCCCCGAACGCCATGAAGGTCCCGGTTCGGGTCGCACCGTCCATCCTGAGCGCAGATTTCGGGCGGCTTGCGGCGGAGGTCGCTGAGGTCGAGGCGGCTGGAGCAGAGTACATCCATGTGGACGTGATGGATGGGTGCTTCGTGCCGAACATCACGCTGGGGCCGGGCATGGTGGCAGCGGTGCGGCGAGCAACGAAGGCAGTGGTGGATGTGCACCTGATGATCGTGGAGCCCGAGCGCCACGTGGCGGCATTCGCGAAGGCAGGTGCCGACATCATCGCGGTGCACGTGGAGGCGGCGAGGCACCTGCAGCGCACGCTGGCGGAGATCCGCGATCTTGGGAAACGGGCAGGCGTGGTGCTCAATCCAGCGACGCCTGAAGAGGCAGTGCGGTACGTCCTGGACGACGTGGACCTGATCCTGGCGATGACGGTGAACCCTGGGTTTGGGGGCCAGCGGTTCCTGCGCGCCACGCTGCCGAAGATCCGGGCGCTGCGGCGGATGATCGAGGATTCCGGGCGCGCGATCGACCTCGAGGTGGATGGCGGGTTGACGGTGGAGACCGTGCCTGCGGTCGTAGAGGCGGGGGCCGATGTGCTGGTCGCGGGGAATGCCGTGTTCGGCGAAGCCGATCGGGCCAAGGCGATCGAAGCGCTCCGGGCGGCGGTGCTCGGGTGAGGCGCTGGGCGCTGAGAATCCACGTGGCGTTGTGGACGATCGGGGGCACGGCAGGGTGCGGGGCGGCAGAACCGCCCGCAAAGAACCCGGTCTCCGCTTCCTCGACGCGTTCGGGAGCCGGGGCGGACGGGGTGGCGTCACGGGCAGGGGCGGCTCGGGACGACGCGGGTTTCGGAGCGGAGATCGCGGCGGCCCTGCGGGTGGTGAGCGTGGTGCGAGGGCTCGAGGCACGTGGGAAGGTGAGAGGGGCGGTGATCGAGCGTTCAGAGATGGTGGAACGACTGACTCGACAGATGCACGAAGATGTTCCGCCGGAGGTGGTCGCTGCCCAGGGGGAGATGTTGTTCGCGCTGGGTACGACGCCGGTTGAGTTCGATTTGGAGCGAAGCCTCCTCGAGATGATGGAGGACCAGCTGGCGGGATTCTACGAGCCGGACGACAAGACGTTGTACGTGATGGAGGATTTGGGGGGAGCTGAGCGGGCGGCCACCCTCACGCATGAGCTGGTCCATGTGCTTCAGGACCAGCACTTCGGGTTGGGGGGATTGGTGGAGTATCGCGAGGACGCGACCGACGAACAATCCGCGGTGCACACGCTCGCCGAAGGGGACGCGACTAGCGCGATGCTCGACGTGGTTCAAGGGCGACCGGGGTTCGAGGTCTCTGACGCAGCTCTCGGAATGATGTTGCGGAGCAGCGCGATGCTCGGCAGCGGGGGATCGGTGCCTGGAATCGTGAAGCGGTCGGTGGTCGCGTCGTATGTGGACGGTGTTGTCGCGGTTCACGCGGCACGACGCGTCGGGGGATGGGCGGGAGTGAATGCGTTGTGGGCGCGGCTGCCGCGGTCCACCGAGCAGATGCTCCACCCGGAGAAGTGGCTGGCGGACGAAATCCCGACCAAGGTCGCCGTGCCGGCGCCGCCGGCGAGTGGGGCGTGGCGGGTCGCGTATCATGACATCGAGGGGGAGCAGAGCCTGCGCATCCTGTTCGAGGAGTGGATGCCGCGGTTCAAGGCAGAGGCAGCGGGTGCGGGGTGGGGTGGAGACCGGGTTGCGGTGTTCGAAAAGGGGGACCTCAAGGGGCTGGGTTGGCAGATTGTGTTTGATGACGAGGCCGCTGCGGAACGTGCCGGGGTGGCGTTTGCGCGGGGGATCGTCAAGAGGAGCGGTGGGGGTGACCGGGAGGGCGAGGTGAGCGAGGCAAGGGCGGCGGCCGCCATCGCCGGCGGGGAGCTGTGTGAAGAGCGGGACCTTGCCGGACCGTTCGCGGTGGTACGGCGCGGGAAGTCGATTGGGGTGGTTGCTGGCCCGTACCGACGGAGCGGGAAGCACGCGGTCTCGGCCGGGGATTGCCAGGCTGCGTTGGCTTGGTGCCGCGCGGTAGCCGAACGCCCGAGTGGAGAGTGAGGCCACTCGCGCTCGGTTGACGGGGATTGGGGTGGCATAGGTTCAGTGGGTCGGAGCGCTTCGGCGGGGCAGGGCGACCCAACCAAGGTGGGGCGTGCACTGTGGCATCGGTGCCACGGTGGTAGGCGGGGGCATGGGTGCCCGGCACGAGTCGGCTCAAGTTGGCGGAGGGATTCGCCGATGGAACCGTCGTGGATTGGGGGTGGGACACGCAGGGAATGGGGTCGGGCGGAGGTGGCATGGATCGTGCTTATCGTTTCGGTGATGAAGTGGGGTTCGCAAAGCGGCTGAGCGGTAGCGATGGAAGGCACGGAGGAGTCGAGCAGTGGGCTGACCGGTTCTCGGCGGCGGGTGGCGGAGAGAGGCTCCTGGGCGGCACTGGTCGCCGCCACCACCCTGGGCCTGGGGGCGGCGCAGCCCGTACGCACCGAGATCAAGGCGGATCCGTCGCTGGCGGCGGGCGCGTATCGGCTTGTCGTTCACAGCTACCGGGAGAACAGTGTCGTGGAAGGAGGCCTACCGGGGGCTGGCGCGCGTCCGATCGGGGCGGTTCAGAGGGAGGTGACCGCCGAGGAGCTGCAACGGGGGGTGAACGTGGCGGTGTTGGAGCTCGAGCGGACGGAGGGTGGGACCATCATCGTGGCGTGGGTCGAGCGGGGCGTTCCGGACCTGGAGTTCGGAGGGTTTCGGGCGCGGCCTGGTCGGGACGCGTATCTCGGCACGGCGCGGTCGTCGGCGGCGGTGGAGCGGGCGGCGGTGGTGTTGCGGCGCCGGCATCAGGACATGGGCTGAGGGGAACGCGGAAGGGACTCACCCCAACGGGGGCTGGTGGGAGAGGCGGAGGGCCTTTACCCGCCGGAGGTATTCGCGGCGTTCGGTGTCGTCGAGCTGACGCATCCCGAAGCGAGCTTCGAGATAGACCTCCGTGAGGGCGAGGATCTCGGTCGCCTGGGGGTGACCGAGGTGGAGCAGGGCGCGGGCGTGCCCGAGAGGTGGGGTGCTGGTTTGGCGAGGGACGCCTCGCGCTGCGAGGGCGCGCTCGAGGGCACGGTAGAGGGCGACCGTGTGCAGGAGCGTGGCGGGTTGGAGGTGGGGCGGGTGGTGGGGGCTCGGTGCAATCTGGAGGCGCCGCCGAAGCAAGCGGAAGCCGAGGAGGAACAGGGCGA
>JAFGBI010000103.1 GCA_016933275.1 Polyangiaceae bacterium
CCACCATCTCGGGCTTCTTCTTCAGGAGGCGCTTGTGGACCACGTCCCGGATGTTCGTGGTGCCGAGGTGGACGCGGAGCTGGGCGGGGAACCGGTCCTTGAGCTTGCCGATGTTGCTCAGCTCGGCCTGGTCTTCGAGCTTCTGCTGCCCGGTAGCGAAGAGCCACACGGCGCCCTTGAGCTTCTGCCCCAGCTCCGAGACGAAGCTCTGGAGCTTGAGCATCCGGCCCTCGTCCTGGTGGACGTACTGCGAGACCTCGTCCACCACGATGAAGAGCGTCTTGCCCTCGGCGTTCATCGAGAGCATCGCGTCGATGGCCTCGACCACCTCCCGGACGCTGGTGCCCGCCCCCGTCCGTGACCCCGCCCGGCTATCGATCCAGCTCGTGGGATCCCGGTAGCGCTCGGGGTTCATGGCGTGAAGCACATGCGAGAAGTGATCGTCGGCCTGCTCCTCCTCCTTGGCCTCCGCCCAGTCCTTCTTCAGGACCTCGCGGGCCGTGTGGAGGAAGCGGTCCCACTCGCCGTCCCGCTGGAGCTTCAGCTCGTGTTCGGCAACGAGGTTGCTCTTGGAACAGTAGCCGAGCCGGCTCTGCACCTGACGGAGGGCCGCGGCGTGGATGTGCTCGTTGTCCCGGGCCACCCCCCCGATGTCGAAGACGACGGCGATGGGGTCGACCTTGGCCCGCAGCGCCTCCCAGGCGGTGACCAGCTCCTCCCGCCGGGGGGAATCGTCACGGACGAGCAGAGCTTTCTCCAGGGGCGTGCCATCGGGCAAGACGACGCCGTCGAGGGCCAGCCCGACGAGCTTGGCGAAGCTCGACTTGCCGGAGCCGTAGAAGCCGGAGATCCACGAGGCCGGCAGCTCGGGGCCGCCCTTCTTGGTCCGCTCCTTGGCGATCCCCTGGAGCAGGTGGACGAACTGCTCGTGGATCCCGCCCGTGCTGCCCGCGGTGCCGTAGCGCTTGGCCCGGGGATCGCCCTCGGGGTAGCCGCCGGTGATGATGTACTCGGAGACCTCGGCCTGGAGCTTCGTCGGGCTCTGCTCGTGGAAGTAGACGACCGGGGGGATGTCCCGGGTCACGTCGGCGGCGAATAGCTCACGGATCAGCATGGCGGGACTCCAACCTGGATTTCGCTCAGACGACGGATGGCATGGTCGAGATCGAAGCCAGATCGGCGTCAGATCGGGGTCCGGTGCCCGCAGGAATAGCAGAGCTATTTCGAGGACGACGGGGCCCGAGATGGCGACGAGGTGGCGAGAGATCGGCCATGACAGACTAGGAAGAGAGAAATCCAGGTTATGGGTAGATGCGCGGCCGGTAGTCGCGGTCGGCGGGCAGCTCGCACATGAACGACAGGCCGCTCTGATCTTCTCGTTTGCCCGGGTAGAGCAGGACGACGGGGAGGTTCCGGGTCTTGCCGTCGATGTGCTTGAGCAAGGCGGAGGAGCGGAAGAACGGGTAGAGAGCGCCGGCCCGCCCGATGATGACGAGGGACCGATCCTCCATGTCGGGGTGCTGGTCGGCGAACTCCCTGATGAGGCGGGCCACGTCCCCGGCGATGCCGTCAGGGCCCTCGATGTGGGGAGCGATCTTCTCCCGGATGTGGGCCAGGGCACGCTCGGGATCCCGCTCGTAGAGGCGGCGCTCCCGGGCGATGAGGGCGTCGATGACCTCCTGCCCGGTGCCCCGGATGCGTTCGAGGAGGAGCTGCTGGAGCGAGATGGGCAGCACGGCCCAGCCCTCGGCCCTCAGCTCCTCGGTGAGGCTCAGGATCCGCTGCCGGAGCTTGAACTCCTCGCTCGGCAGGTACGGCAGGATGGCGAAGCGGTAGTTCCGCATCGTGCTGATCTGGGGGCCGTCGTCGGCGATGAGGTCCCGCTTGAATGCGGCCAGGGCCTGATCGAGATCCCCGAACATCGGCTCCGTCACGACACGCTCTCCTTCGCCCACGCCACGAGATCCGGGTGGGCCCACTCGAACTCGACGAGCCCCATCATTCGCCGGAGGGTCACGCCGGGGAGCGAGCGAGCCCGCTGGGCCAGGAGATCCTCGTCGAGGCCGACCGACGTGAGGTACGGGTTCTGGGTGAGCGTCCCCTCGAACCGGACCTCTCGGAGCAGGTAGAGCAGGTAGGCGAGCGCCTCGTCGGTGACCTTCGGAAAGGTCAACGTCCTCGGGTCCCGCTTGGACACGAGCCCCGCCTCCAGGGCCGCAGAGAGCAGCTTGCTGGCGAACTGGACGGCGGTGGAGTCGGACCACTTGTCGGGGTACTCCGCCTTCAGCCATCGGAGCACGGCGTCTCGATCGACCCGGGGTTGAACGAGTTCACGCCGCTGGAGCAGGTAGCTGCCGGTGAACCCGCGGTAGATCGGATCCGAGAGCTGGAGGTGCCAGTGGCAGATGACCTGGCGGGTGGACAGGTCCATCGCCCTCCACTGCCGCAGCACTTCGAGGGCGGCGGGGAAGGCGTCGTACCGAGGCACGAAGGACGCTAGCAAGTAGCGCACCCGTTCGAGGCTCTTCGCCCCGAACCACCGCTGCTCGAAAACCACGGTGGTTCGGCTACCGGCCGGCACCGTCGGGTCGACGTGTTCCCAGTAGTACCGGGACTCCTCGACGGCCAAGGCGAGACGGAGGATCCGCGTGTGAACGACGGTCGCTTCGACGGGCCCGATCGGAGCGGGAAGCGGCGTGGGCGTTCGAGTCTGCCGCGGGTTCCTCAAGTTCATCTCCGGGGCGAGCATCGGCTAGGAACCAGCCTTGAAGAAGGGTAGCGGGTACTCGTCACCGAGCGGCGTGAGCGCCGCGGCCAGGGCGTTCACCATCTCCTCCGGGGAAGACGGAGGCGAGCCCTCGAGGCGGCGACCGACGGGCGGAACCTTCTCGAAGGAGACGCTCCCCGCCTTCGAGAGCAGCTCGACGAGCCGGTCCTGATCGAAGTCCGCCCCGAGCTTGAACGGTAGCGGCAGCACTGCCTCGGGGGGCCTCCCTTGGCGCTTCAACTCGGCGAGGCGATCGTTGAGCCGATCGTCGAGGTCGAACCCGAGGAAGTAGAGGGTGCGGAGCTTGTCCGGATCCCCGTGCTTGCCACGGGCACGCTCGTCGACACGACGAGCGGCCTTCCGAACGAGTTCGAGGGACGCCCAGAGATGGGTCCGCGGGGCGAGACGCGCGAGGAGATCGCCTCCGCCGGCCTCGTCCACGAGGTCCGTGTCCCACCACCCGAGGCGTTTCGGTTCCGAGCGGCCCTCGCCGGCCCAGGCGACAAGGAACTGGAGGGCGAGGATGCGGTCGAGAGCGTCGTTCGAGGGACCCGTGGCCGCGGCCCGGGGAGCCCCTGGAGGGGCTGCCGGCGATGGCCGAGGGGGCGGCTCCGGGGGGCGAGAGCGTGAGGTTTCCGAGAGGACCGGAGACTTCGCCAGCTCCTGCTGCTGGGGTCGGGCGCCGCCCAGGATGCGTTCGACGATGTCGGCCTTCAGCTTGCCGGAGTCGTTGAGGCCAAGGTGCCGACAGATTGCCTTCAGGGGATCTCGACTGAGCAAAGCCAGCAGCTCGTCGAGGTGGGCCTTCTTCGAGGCCGCGAGGGCGTCGATGAGTGCGTCCTTCTTGCGGCGATCCGAAACGGCGAGGTCGTAGGCGTCGACCAGGGCGTGCAGGTCGTCTCGTGAGAGGGCTTCGAGCACCGCACGCTTGCTGGCCATCTTGGCAAGCATGATCGACCCATCCGGCCTCGAAGCCAACCCCCTGCGATCGAACGTCCGAACGTGCGGACACGGAGGCGAGATCCGCCACGTCCGGGCATCACGACGGCGGGGCAGGATTCAGCGGATCTTGAAGTTCCTGGACACGACAGGTGACGGTGCGGCACCGCCGCGCGAGGTGGGCTCGATCAATGTCCGGTCACAGGGGCCGGGTGAAGGACACTGCGTTCGGCGGCCCCGGAATGAACCATGCGGGGCAACAACGGTCCGATCCCAGCGGGCTACCACGCCGGCAAGTTCATGCCCTCGGGGGCACGAGCTTGGTCGTGGATGCCGATGCCATCGCAAGTCCGGCGGCCCCGGCGTTCCGGCCAAGGAGGTCGGACATGGAAGGGCCGAGCAGTCGTGGTAGGCGCCCATCGATGGGCAGACGGGCGTAGACTCGGCCCAGAAGCGGGGTCAACGAAGTGAGCGGGAAGACAATCCGGCTGTTCCTGATCGACGGCAGGCCCCCGAAGCACGACCGCCCACTGGTACCGATCGAGCAGGTGGACGCGGTCTACGACGTGAAGCCTACGAAGTGCGAGGCCTGCGACGC
>JAFGBI010000104.1 GCA_016933275.1 Polyangiaceae bacterium
CGCCGCCGGGGTCGGTGTTGCCCTCGCCGCCGCCGCCGGGGTCGGTGTTGCCCTCGCCGCCACCGCCGGGGTCGGTGTTGCCCTCGCCACCGCCGCCGCCAATCGGACCGGTCCCACCCGTGGTCGGACCCCGACCGCCCGTGGCCGAGGCCCCGCCGGTGCCGAAGTTAGTGAAGATACTGGTGTCCGTGATGGTGTTCGTGTAGGTCGCGAAGCTCGTCCGGGTGTTGGTGTCCGTGCTGGTCCCGGTGAATGAGGTCGTTCTGGTGTTCGTGCTCGTGGTGGTCCCCGACCCGGTATTGGGGCCGGTCGAGGTCCCGGTGTAGGGGCCGGTGTAGCTGCCGCCGACGCCCGAGGTGCCACCAATGGTCGAGGTGCCACCTGTCGCTCGCGTGCCACCGGTGCCCGTGAGCCCGCCGGTGCCCGTGTAGGTGCCGGTGCCCGTGTAGGTGCCGGTGCCCGTGTAGGTGCCGGTGCCCGTGCTCGTGCTGGTATCGTCGTCGTCGTCGTCGCCATCCTTCCCACACCCGATGGCAAAGGTGACGATGGCCAAGACGCTCAACGAGCGAAGCTGCACGCTAGAAAGCCTAGGTATCCGAAGTCGCATGGGATCTCCCTCCAACCACGGCGGAGCACACTCTGCCTCACCAATCTGCCTCACAGAATGGTGGTCCGGGCACCCTCCGAGCAGGCAACCCATCCCTCTCTACCACACGACCTAGCCCATTCAAAGCCACGGGTCGCCCGAGCGGTGCCTTTGCGGCTGCATTTTTCCGCCCCGTCGAAGGCACCACTCAGGTTGCGGACCAAAACGGCGCCGCCGGAGACGCTCCCCAGTTCAGCCCCAGGCTTCTCCGCGTCGGCGCCGCCGAGCCAGGTCCGACGCCCGAGGTCCCCGACTGCGGCACCGATCGGGTCGTCACAAGCGCCGCTCGCGAGATCAGCTACCGGTTCGTTGCTTCGGGCCGTTGACCTGACGCAGCAATGAGCCGGATTCTTTAGCTCTTGGGTTCCCGTGCCGGGCGAGCACCCCGCGTCGCCCGCGCCCCACGCTGCCTTGCGGTGTGGGTGGCGCCGTAGGGTGTGTCTCCAGCGCCGTCTTCGGCGAGGCAGGCTGCCGGGTTCGTGCCCGACGTCTTGCCCCACCCTGCTGCGCATCGTGGGGCCCGGAGGGCGCGGGTTTCGACGTGCTTGCCCAACCCTGCTGCGCTTGACGTTGGGATCTGTCTGGGCTTGTCTCGGTCCCCTCGTGTCAGGGATCGACGAACCCCTCCTTCTGACCCACGCGGAGCGGATCCACGCCAACGTGTTCCTCTCCGCGATCTACCGAGACGTTTACGCTCGCCTGCTCGCCGAGATTCCGGTCGAGCAGTACCCACGGCTCCTCGAGATCGGCTCCGGGGCGGGCTTCCTCCGGCAGGCAGCTCCCCACGCCATCACCAGCGACTGCGTTGCCGGGCCTGGGATCGATCGGGTCGTCGACGCTTGCCGCCTCGACCAGACCTTCGAGGCCGGCTCGCTCGACGCCATCGCCGCCTTCGATGTCTTTCATCATCTGCCCGACGCGGAGGGCTTCCTCCGGGGAGCTGAATTCGCACTTCGACCAGGGGGCCGTGTCGTCATGATCGAACCATGGTTCACACCGCTCGGACAGTGGTTCTACCGTGTCCTGCACCACGAGCCCTCGGTGCTGGATCCCAACGACTGGACGCTGAGGGGCGAGGGCCGTCTCGGCGGTGCCAACTCGCGCCTGCCGACGAGCGTGTTCGGTGACGGACGCTTGCGAATGGCGCGCGTCGCGCCAGCCCTGGTCGTCGCAAAATGCGTGCCCTTCCACAAGTGGCTCTATCTACTCAGTGGGGGCTTGCGGCTGAACACGCGCATCCCGGAGGCGATCGGGCAGGCGCTCCTCGAGGTAGACCGCGCTACGTCGGCACTCGACGCCCTGGCCGGGATCTTCGCGCTGATCGTCGTCGAACGCCGGGCATCGTCCGCCTCCGCGGGGTCGACTGACTCGTCGCCATCGTGCTACGAGCCGGAGAGGATTCGACCGTGAAAGATGCCCCTTCGTCTGTTGGTCCACGTTCGGCGCGATCGTCGGTCCCGTCGAGCCGCGTCGGGGTGCCTGCTCCCGCCGTGGTCTCACCGGTGGCGGCAGCCTGGCAAAGGTACTTCGAGCGCGCGGACTCCCAGCGCTCGCGGTTCCGCTTCGCGAGTGCGGCGCGGTCGGCCGATCTCACGATGGCCCTACGTCGCCTCGTGCCGGCGGACGCCAGCGTGCTCGAGGTCGGGTGCGGGAAGGGCGCGCAGCTCCGGGCGCTGCCGAACGCCGTTCGCCATGGGATCGACGGGGTGGCGGCTACCGTCGCGCTCGCCCAATCGCAGGCGCCCGGGTGTGAAGTCGTGCTCGGCGACGCCCTGACCTTCGATCGCAGTGAGCGCTACGATGCCATCGTCTGCGACAAGCTCTGCCATACCGTGCCCGATGTGCAGCGCCTGCTCGACAACTTGGCACGGCACCTCGCGCCAGGGGGACGGATCTTCCTCACCTGCTTCAACGGGCTGCTGGAGCCGGCGTTCACGGCGGCGGAGCTTAGCGGACTGAAGAGGCGGACGCCACCAATGAACTGGCTCTCAGAGTCAGACTTCGAGAACCTTTTTCGCCTCACCGGCCTTGAGGTCGTACGGTTCGAGGATCGCATGCTGCTGCCAGCGGCCGCCGCTTCGATGGCGAACCGCTACCTCGCGCCGCTGCCGGGTTTGTCGCTGCTCTCGCTCTACCGTATCTACGTCCTTCGCCGGACGGACGAAGCGCTGCTCGAGGACGTGAGCGTCACCGTCGTGGTGCCGGCACGCAACGAGGCCGGCAACATCACCGAGATCCTGAGGCGGGTACCGAAGATGGGTTCCCGCACCGAACTCGTCTTCGTGGAAGGCGGCAGCACGGACGAGACCTGGCCTACGATCCAGCGGGAAGCGGCGGGCTACTCAGGACCACTCGAGGTCGTTTGCTGTCAACAGCCTGGGCGAGGGAAGGGCGATGCCGTTCGGGAGGGCTTCGCCCGAGCGACCGGCGATCTCCTGATGATCCTCGATGCCGATCTTACGGTTGTTCCCGAGGATCTGCCCAAGTTCTACGCGGCGGCGTTGGGGGGCGTGGGCGACTACATCCAGGGGACCCGCTTGGTGTACCCCATGGAAGGCGGCGCGATGCGGTTTCTGAACCGGCTCGGGAACGTCGCGTTCAGTCGGCTCTTCACGTTCCTCCTGAACCAGCAGATCAAGGATACGCTCTGCGGCACCAAGGTGATCTGGCGGGAGGACTACCTGCGTCTCGCCGCGCGGCGGCACGAGTTCGGTGATTTCGATCCCTTCGGTGATTTCGATCTCATCTTCGGAGCCGTAAACCAGAACCTCCGCCTCGTCGAGATCCCCGTCCGCTATCGGAGCCGGACCTACGGGACGACCAACATCTCCCGATTCCGTCATGGCCTCCTGCTCCTCAAGATGAGCGCCGTTGCGGCTCGGAAGCTCAAGTTCGTCTAGTCGCGGCACGCCCAAAGGACGAAGAGAGACGTATGTGGGCTCGGATCGCGATCAGGCCGCGATGGCACGCCGCGCTCCTCGCGCTGGCACCCATCGTGACCGTTGGTCTCGTCGTGACCACGCTGGTGGAGCCCGCCTACAACGAGCCATTCTTCGTCCACACGGCCTACTACGCGCTCCTCGCCCTGGTGCTGCTCTTCTCCGGGGTGAAGTTCTTGGGCGTGGATGGCACCTCGCCGCGCGGATGGGCGCGCGAGCACGTGGGCGGGCTGGCCGTCGCCGGCACCGTCGGCATCATCGCCGTCCTCGCGATCACTCCTTCGATGCGCGTCCTCGCCGATGAAGCGAACCTAGTGGGAGTCTCCAAGCACCTCTACCTGCACCGCGCCGCCGACTTCCCGATCACGGGCAAATGGTACTTCGAGAACTACTGGACGCTCACCTCAACCACGGACCGTCGCCCCGCGCTCTACCCCTTCCTCGTTAGCCTGCTCCACCTCGTGCGCGGCTACCACGTCGAGAATGCGTACCACGTCAACACGCTCGTCCTCATCGTCCTCGTCTTCGCCTCCTACCGTCTCGCGAAGACGCTGGGCGGCGAGGCGTTGGGGATGGCGGCAGGGTTTCTGGTCGGTGCGCACCCGAACATCCTCATCGCGGCGCGGTCGGCCGGGTTCGACTTGCTCGCGACCTGCCTCCTCGTCGTCAGCGTCCACAATTTGGTCGAGGCCTCGCGGGTGCCGGCGCCCCGCCGGATCGCGCTGGTCGTCTTGAGTCTCTGCTTGCTGGCCAACGTGCGGTACGAGGGCTGGGCGCTCCTTCTGCTCGGCGGGCTCCTGCTCGTCGCCACCCGCGTCGCCACCGTGTCGGGGTTGCGAGGCTTTGGCTGGCTCTACTCAATCCTTCCGCTGCTGCTCCTCCCAAGGTACTGGCAGACGATCGCGAAGGCCGGCGACTCGGAGCAACCCTTGAGCACATCGCTCTTCGGCATCGGCCATTTCTGGCAGAATGCGAGCCAGTTCTTGGGGGTCGTCCTCGGTCCGCTCGACCCGGGCCTTCCCCACAATCCCCTGGTGGTCGCCCTCGGGCTGGGTGGCCTCGTCATGCTTTCCATCCAGAGTGTCCGCGCCTGGCGTGCCGGTTCGGTCACCTGGCAAGGCGCCCGGGTAACCCTCTTCATCGTCGCCGTGCTGGTCGCAGAGACCGTGCTCTGCTTCTCCTACGTCTGGGGTCGGTCCCTGCATCCAGCCTCGGCACGGCTCTTCCTCTGGCTCGACGTGACCACGGGCTTCCTCGCGGCCTGGCTCGCCACCCACTTCGGACGGTTGGTTGCCGTGCCACTGGCGGCGCTCGGACCACGTCTCTCCACCTCGTTTGCCGTAGCGATGTCTGCCGTGCTCTTCGCGATGGCGGTGCCGGGGGCGAGCGAGGCAAGGTTCATCAACTCGCTCACCCTGACCCGGCAGGCCTCCGCGGTGTGGCGATACCTGGAAGGGGTCGGTGATCGTCGCATCCTTGTGCTCTCTGACCGCCCGGGCCTCTACACCATCTACGACTACGGCTCGCTCGACATCTCGACCGTACAGGGCAACCGCAGCCTTATCTTCGAGCTCTCGCGGAACCTATACACGGACATCTACCTCGTACAGGAGGTGGATCTCGAAACCCACCGAGCGTCGCCGAAGTTCGATCCCTGGCCGGATGTCCCCTTGGAGACGGTGCTCGAGTTCCAGAACACGGAGTCGCTTTCGATTCGGATCGCGCGGGTGCAGCGTTCCACCTCGATCCCAGAGTTTCGCCGATCGGAATCCCCACCCGCACTGCCGCCCGTTGCCGCCCCCGCGAAAGCCGGGGCCTTGGCCGCCGGACCAGTCGCCCCGTCCGCCCCTGCGGCGGGCAGTACGGGAACGGCGATCCCACCCGTCCCGCCGGGCCCCGCCTCGGCGCGGTAGAGCACCGATCTTGGGCTGCCGACAGCGATGGCGCCGCGGGATACGCACCCCGCACCCTCTCCCACCCCGCGTTCCCTGGGTAGGACCCGGGGGAGGCGCGTCCCCGAGTCCTCGACCGGACGCGGGAATCGACCCAATGGCTGCTCTGGCTTGGGGTCAGGACTGGTTCCCGTGACCGTCCGCCTGGCGCGCCTGGGCGTTTGGGGGAGGGGCCGTTCTGGTAGTGGACGCCTTGGTGCGAGGGGACTTGCGGCCTCGGGCCAGGTTGGGGAATAACCGCCCCGGCTTCCTGGTCCAGGCCGGGCGAGGCGGATGCCAGACGCATTCGCCGCCCGGCAGGCCAGAGGGTGGCAACGTGATCGAGATACGAGAACTATACAAGTACTACGGAAACTTCCGCGCTCTTGGCCCACTCGACATCACCATCGAGAAGGGGGAGGTCGTGGGGCTGCTGGGGTTGAACGGTTCCGGCAAGACCACGACCCTCCGCATCCTCGCCTGCGATCTCATGCCCACGAGCGGGGTGGTGAAGGTCGATGGACTGGACATCGTGGCGGATCCACGCGCCGTCAGAGCTCGGGTCGGCTACCTCCCCGACAACCCCCCTCTTTACCCCGAGATGACGGTTGCCGAGTATCTGGCCTTCGCGGCCCGGCTCCGCGGCGTGGCGACCGGGGACGTGAAGCCGGCGGTCGAGTATGCCCTCAAGCACACCCGACTCCGCAAGCGCCGGGACTCGGTCGTGGGGACGCTATCGCACGGGTTCAAGCAGCGGCTCGGGATCGCACAGGCCATCGTGCATCGGCCGAGCGTGGTGGTCCTGGACGAACCGATCACCGGGCTCGATCCGGTCCAGATCGTCGAGATGAGGAAGCTCGTGCGGTCGCTTGGGGGCGATCACACCGTGATCCTCTCGAGCCACAACCTGCCCGAGATCAGCGAAACGTGCGACCGGATCCTGGTCATCACGGACGGGATGGTGAGCGCGTCGGGAACGGAGGCAGAGCTCTCCCGAAGCCTGCTCGGCCAGATTCGGGTGGAGGTCACGGTGAGAACACCTGGCGCGGACCCGAATCGTCTCGATGGAGTCCTCGGCGATCTGCCTGGTGTCATCACCGTGGCGGCGACTCGACCGGCCGAGCCTGGGTCGGATATCGTCACCAGATTGGTGAACGCCACCGAGGACGTGCGCGGCCGGCTGGTGGAGGCGCTGGTCGGCGCGGGGTTCGAGGTGCTCTGCCTCACCCGTAGCCGCCACGAGCTCGAGCGCGTGTTCCTCCAGCTCGCCGAGGCGGGTGGGGAGCAGCTCTCGGAGGAGACGGACGGATGACCAAAGCGTTCCTCATCGCCGGGCGCGAGCTCGGCGCCTATCGCCGGTCCTGGCTCGGTCCGGCGGTGATCGCCGCCGCGCTGTTGTTGGATGGGATCCTCTTTTATGGCTGGGTGCTGACGGAGAAGCTCCTCAGCGCAGAGGCCCTCGCGCAGTTCTTCTACATCGCGAGCGGCCCCATGATGGGCGCGGCGATCCTCCTCAGCATGCGGCTCGTCGCGGAGGAGCGGCAGACGGGTACGATCACCTTACTCAACACGGCGCCAGTGACCGAGTTCGAGATGGTGTTGGGCAAGTTCCTGGCGCTACTGACGGTGCTCGCGGTGATGACCCTACTCTCGGGGTACATGCCCGCGCTCCTCCTCGTGCGGGGCAAGGTGAGCCTCGCTCACGTGGTGACCGGTTACGCCGGGCTCTTCCTGCTCGGGAGTACGGTGGCATCGATCGGGCTCTTTGCCTCCTCGCTCACGCGCTCGCAGATCATCGCCGCCATCTTGGCGCTGGTGATATTCCTGCCGCTCCTCGCGGTCTGGGTCATCGCCCGCTTCGTAGACCCGCCACTGAACCAGTTCCTCTCGGGCCTTGCCCTCCACCACGAGAACTACCGGCCCTTCATGGATGGGGTGCTCGAGTTCCACCGGGTGGTCTACTACCTCGTCGTGACGGCCTTCTTCCTGCTCGCGGCGACCAAGACGTTGGAGGCGCGCCGATGGCGATGAAGAAAGAAGCGGTCCAGCCGGGCAGGCACACCCCGCCGGCCGCGGAGGACGACGCGGTCCAGCCGGGCCCCCCGCCGGCCGCGGAGGGCGTCGAAACCGCCGTCGGCGACCCGACGCTCGGTACCGGAGCGCAGGGAGGGGCCGAGGCCGAGGAGGGGAGCCACGAGCGGAACGGCGTCGCTGCACCTGCGGGAGACGCCGGCCAGGGGCAGCCTTCGGCAGGCCTCGCAGCGCCACCCAGTGACCGTCCGCACCCTCCGCGAGCCGCGCCCATCTGGGTCCTGGCCCTATACCTGGGCGGCCTCGTCCTGGTCTTTCTGGGTCAGCGTGTGGTGGTCGCGTTCGATACGGTGCCGACGGTGCTGACGGCTCTCGGCGTGGGTGCGGTGGCGACGGCGACGATCCTCCGCTACTCGCCGCGTTTCCGGGTGGGAGGAGAGCGAAAGCAGATCGAGACTCTGCTCGGCCTGCTGAGCGTCGCTGGTCTACTGGCGCTCGGCGTCTTCTTCCTGACCACCGAATGGGCGGCCGAGCGATTCGGCTTCTACGCCCTCGACGACCAGATCTTCGACCGGCTCAACGGGGTCCTGACGGTGCTCTGGATCGCGCTGGCGGTGGTGAGCATCCTTCCCATGGTCTTCGCGGAAACCGCCGCGTATCCGATGCGCCACGCCTTCCGCCCCGAGAGCCGAAGGGTTCGTGCGGCAGCGCTCGCGGGTACCGCACTGGCGCTCGCTGCGGTCTATGGCTCGCTCTTCATCTTCGCGGCCAGGGGCCTCGATTGGCGGGCGGACTACTCATATTTCAAGACCTCGATGCCGAGCGAGTCGACGCGGAGCCTCATCGCGACCCTCGAGGAACCAGTCAAGGTCCATGCCTTCTTCCCCGACGTGAACGAGGTTCGCTCGGAGGTGGAGCGCTACCTCAGATCCGCGGCTTCGGGGAACCCGAAGATAGAGGTCGAGATCAAGGACCGCCTGCTCATGCCCGAGGCTGCCCAGAAACTCCGGGTGACCCAAGACGGAGTCATCGTGGTGGCCCAGGGCGAGAAGAACGAGCAGCTCCGGCTTGGGGTGGACCTCGGCAAGGCCAGGCCCAAGCTTCGGACCCTCGACCGGGATTTCCAGGAGAAGCTGCTCAAGCTCGTTCGTTCGCGCCGTACCGCCTACCTTACGGTGGGCCACGGCGAGATCAATGACACGCGCGGCAAGGCCGAACTGTCCACTCGTGGTGCCAGCATCGTCGAGAAGCTCCTCGAACGACAGAACTACGCGCACAAAGACCTGGGGCTGGCCCAAGGCCTGGCCACGGACATCCCGCCGGATGCCGACGTCGTGCTCGTACTCGGCCCCTCGGAGCCCTTTGCGCCCGAGGAGATCGCCACGCTCCGTCGCTACGCCGAACGCGGCGGGAAGCTCCTGCTCGCGCTCGACCCCGACGCCGAGACGAACACGGAGGCCCTGCTCCCGAGCGACGGCTCGACGGAGGATGCCACGAAGGACGAGCCGGACATGGAGCCGGCCGAGCCGGATCCATCCGGGAGCGCCACGGCCGCGGCGGCGTCGAGCGCCATCGCCCCCGGGCTCGTGGGGAGCGCCGCGCCTCCAACAGTCAGCGCCAACCCGCCGGAAGAGACTGCGCCTGGTGGAACGGGAAAGCGTCGCTTCCTGAGCGAGCTGGCGGGCATCGTCGGGCTCTCCTTCGACGACCGAGTCTTGGTAAACGACAAGATCCACGTGACTGTCCGGGGCAGCCTGTCTGATCGTGGACGCATCGTGAGCAACCGCTTCTCGTCCCACGCCTCGGTATCGACCCTGAGCCGCAACTCCTCGCGCGGAGCGGTGGTGATGCTGGATGGAGCGGGCAGCCTCGACCGCGTCTCGAACGCCAAGCAGACCATCGATTTCGCGGTCAAGTCGATGCAGGACACCTATCGCGACAAGAACCGCAACTATCGGTACGACCCGGCCGCGGAGCGCCGCGAAAACTACCACCTCGCCGCGGCCGTCACGGCGCCAGCGACCCGCAAGGCCAGCAAGCCCGCGGAGGAGAGCGAGCCCAAGGACGAAGCCGCGGACGAAGCCAAGCCCGAGGACGCCAAGGACGAGACTTCGGCGAAGGGCCGGGAAAAAGCGAAGCAGAAGGACCACAGCAAGCCGGGAGAGAACCCCGCCGACGGCGAGCTCCGGGCCTTCGTCATCGCTGACTCGGGTGCCTTCACCGATCTGGTCATGGCAAACTTCGCCGGCAATCAGCTCCTGCTGATCGACGCGATCCGTTGGCTCACCGGAGAAGAGAGCGTGATGGGTGAGATCTCGTCGGAGGAAGACCTGCGTGTGGAACACACCAAGCAGCAGGATCTCGTCTGGTTCTACTCCACAATTTTCGGGATCCCCGCGCTCGTGCTTGGCCTGGGGCTCCTCTGGGGTCGCCGCCGTCAGCCGAAGGGAGCTCAGTGATGAAGCCGCTTTCCGAGCTCATCGTCCACACGACCCTGCTCGTCACCAGCGCCGTCCTGGCGTTTGGGGTATGGACTCGCGATGAAGCCGAGACCTCCACGAAGGGTGGTCCCACCGTGGAGGTATGGGGCGGCAAGCCAGCCGACATCCAGAGGATCGAGTGGGAGGGGAAGAAGAAGGTCACCCTCGAGGCGCGCACCGACAAGGGGGGGCGATACTACATCGGCATCGTGGACAAGCAGGTCCAGGTCCTCAAGCCAAACGCGCCCGATGCCGATCCGAAGGCGGAACCGCCGAAGCCCACGCAGGAAACGGTGCGCTTCGTGGCCGTGAAGGCGGCCGACGAGCTTGCCAAGACCCTCGCGCCCTTCAGGGCGATCCGATCTCTCGGCAATTTCGACGAGGGCCGAAAAAAGGATTTCGGGTTCGAGGAAGCGGAGGGGACGCTGCGAGTCACCATCGGCGGCGCCCAGCGTGCCCTGGTGATCGGTGGAACCACGCCCGGCGGAGGGGATCGCTATGCGCGGGATCCGGACACCAACCGCCTCTACGCGATCACCGGGGACCTCGTGCGGAGCCTTTCGTATGCCGAATCGCGCCTCTTCGAACGGGAGCTCCACGCCTTCGAGGCGAAGGAGATCACCGGGCTCAAGGTTGAGCGGGGTGGGGCGGTACGGGAGCTCGTCAAGGTCAAGGAGAAGACCGACACCTGGGCCGACGCGGCGAGCCCGGAGACGGCGGACGAAACGGCGGGCAATTGGGTGAGCAAGGTCGAGCAGCTTCGACCGAGCGAGTACGTCGAGACCCTACCCACCAATCTCGCGCCCGACGCCGTCGTGGTTCGCGTCGAATACCTCGAAGGTCGGCGGCCTCGCGGGTACCTCGAGCTCGTCAAGATCCCCGGTGAGGATGGGAAGGACGACTACCTGGTGCGCACGGAACAGACACGCTGGCACGCGAAGGTGCTGCGGAGCGCAGGCGAACAGGTCGCCCAGGACGTCACGAGCGTCGTCCGTTAGAGCTGCAATCAGGTTGATTGCTGCGTCAATTCAACAACCTAGAGCACCGAACCGGCAGCAGACGTCTCCTGAGGCAGCGCAGGAGAAGCGTCCTCGCCTCGCTCCGAAGCGTTTCCAGCGCTGCCGCTGCTGTTGGCAACCTGATCGGTGCTCTGGAGGGCTCCGGTCCTAAACTCCGCCGCCCCGTGGCCGTTCGATGCTCCGAGGCGGATGCATCGAGAGCGCGCGGACCCCGGATGATGGCGCGGCGTTTCCCCGCTGCGCGAGCGGTTCCCGTCCTGGCGGTCGGGCTCGGCCTGGGGCACGCGGCCATCGTCGGCGGACTCTCGACCCCGACTGCCTTCACCCGCGCAGTGCTCGCCGTCGGCGTGCTCTGTCCGCTGATGATGGCTCAGCGCTCGTCCCGAATCGGCAGCATCATCCTGCGGCCGCGCCTGGGCTGGTTGCCGTTGCTGGTGAGCCTCGGCCTCGGTCCCGCGCTGGCCATGGTCCTCGGGGGGCTCCTGCTTTCGAGCCACCCCGAGCAGGCGAGCGCGCTCCTCATCCTCTCGCTCCTGCCGGGCAGTGCGCTCGCCCCGATGTGGGCGAAGGGGACTGGTGCCTGTGAGGGTACGGTGGTCGCTCTCGCTCTGCTCGGCTGGTCCTGCGCTGCCCTGGTTGGTCTGCCGCTCCTCGCCGACTCGCTCGCGCCCGGGGCGACCTTCATCGCGTTCCGCGATCTCGCCCTCCTGGGCGTGCTGCCATTGGCCGCCGGCAGCCTCGCCCGCGTCGTTCTGGTCGACGCGCTGGGTGCCGAGGAGTACGCGCGGTCCGTGGAGCCCGCGCGGAAGACCGTGGTCGAGGCCTCGCTCTCCGTGCTGCTGTTTGCCTCGTTGTCCAGCGACCGGATCGCCCGCATGCTCGGGGCTTGGGACGGCTCGATGTGCGCGTTCGCTGCCGTGCTGCTCCTCCAGTTCGGGCTGGTCGTTGCCTGCGGAGGCACGGCGATCGCGCTCCGTCGTCGGCTGGGCGGGGCAGCAGCGAGCGCTGCCGTGCAGGTGGCGGTGACGCGTCAAACGGCGCTGGCGGTCTCCTTGCTCCCGCTCGCAGTCGCTCCAGCGGCGCTCGAAAGCGCCCTCCGAGTCCCCCTGTTCGCTCTGGTGGTCGAGATCGTGCTCGGCACCGCGGCGCTCTCCCTCTTCGGTGCCGGGAGGCGGGTTCCGCGCGGTGACCAGGCCGGGGGCCGCCGGGGTTGTCCCTCGATCTTGCCCGACTAGAGCACCGATCAGGTTGCCAACAGCAACGGCAGTGCTGGAAACGCGTCTGTGCGAGGCGAGGACGCGTTTCCAGCGCTGCCTCTGCAGAGATCTGCTGCCGGTTCGGTGCTCTAGGTTGTTGGTTTGGCGCAGCAATCAATCTGATTGCTGCTCTAGGGGGGCGGCTCGGGGCGCTCTCCCTGACTGGCGGAGCCGGAACCAAACAGGCCATACGCAGTCGTGTCGGCAACCTGATCGGTGCTCTAGCCAGCGAAGCCGCTTCCGGCCGGGGCGGCTGGGGCGTGAAGACCCACGCATTTCCTGCCAGACTCGGCCACGATGGCACTGCCAGAGACTACGGCTTCCTGGCGGAGTTCGGGTCCTGCTCGGGACGCATGGGGCCTCGAGCGATCCGCCCGCTGCGGAGCTTGGCGCCGCCCGCGGGGGAGATAGATGGGATCTTGGCGAAGGACTCGCTAAAGACCGTCTGCATACGAGCCAGCGTCTCTGGATCCTTCTCGGCGAGATCCGTGAGCTCACCGGGATCGGTCCGGAGATCGTATAGCTCCCGTCCCCAGCCCTTCTCGCCTTCACCCTCGACGATGAGCTTGTGGTCTCCCTGGATCACCGATCGGTAGTGGGGGTTGTGGCTGTCCTCGGCGAGCTCGAGCACGATGGGCTCCCGGCTCTCCGCCTCCGCCCCGAAGATCTCGGGGACCATGGTCCTGCCCTGGAAGCTCGGCAACGGCTCGAGTCCCATCAGGTCGACGAGCGTCGGTGCCAGGTCGATGTGCGTACGGCGCGCGGTGATGCGACGCGGCTCCGCACCCGGCACCACGAAGATGGTCGGCACCTTGAGCAGCACGTCGTAGAGCCGAAAGGCATGCTTGAACATCCCGTGCTCGCCGAAAGCTTCGCCATGATCCGAGCTTATCACGAGCGCTGTTCGCCGCCACCACGGCTCCTTCCCTGCCCAGTCGAGCAGCTCCCCGATGTGATGGTCGACGAAGAAGATCTCGCAGTCGTACCGATCGCGGTTCTTCTTGCCCCACTCCGCGGGGCACATGTCATGACGAACGTACTGGTCGTGGGGATCGCCGAAGTGCGCCCACAGGAAGAACTGCCCCTTGGTGAAGGCAGGGTCGGACAGGATTCTCTTGAGTTTGGCGGTCGACTTGTCGGCGGTGACGTTGTGGTCCGTGTCGGAGTCGAAGGAGAGCCCGTCAACGAGCTCCCAGGTGTCGAACCCCTGATTGAGGTTCTTGCCCCGATCGAAGTAGCGGTGCGAGTGGACGCCGCCGGTTCGGATCCCGCGCTCGCGCATGGTTTCGGTAATGAAGACGTTGGCGTCGTAAAAGCCAGTGAAGAAGACCCCGCTCCGGTAGAGGGTCGAGGCGTAGCGTCCGGTCAGCATGGCGCTCACGCTCTGGGCCGTGTAGCTGGCGATCGAGCGGAAGTCCTCGTAAACGACCCCCCGTTCGGCAAGGCGGGTGAGGTTCGGAGCGATTGGCCGCGGGTAGCCCTGCCAGGGCATGTCGGCTCGCATCGCATCGATGGTGAGCAGGAGAACGCTGAGCGGCTCGGCCGGACGTTTGGGCGTCGGAGCCGTGGCGGTCGTCGGCGCGGCAGGGCTCGCGGGTGCGCCGTCACTCGGGGTCGTGCTGGGGCTCGACTGGCTGGTGGCGGGGCCAGCACCGGCATCGGAGCGCTTCGTTGAGCATCCCGCCGCCAAGGCGAGCAGGAGAACCACGTGGGGTAGGTGACGAAACACGAGTCCCCACGTAACGCATACGGATCGGAAGCGCCAATCCACCCGAGCCTACTCGGCGATCTCCTTTTCGAGGGCGTCGAGCTCGACCTCGAGATTCGCCGAGACAAGCTTCCGTCGCGCTTCCTCTTCGAAATCCTCCGGAGTCGAGATCGCGTCGGGCGCGAGCTGGGTGGTCGGCTCACCCGCAGTGACAGGATCGACGGCAGCGGCGGGAGGCGGTGGCAGGGGCGTGGCGGTCGCGGGGGCGGAGGCCGCCGTGGCGGCAGGATCCTTCTTCTCTGCCTGGTTGCAGGCGACCGCGACCAGGAGCAACACGATGGCGAACGGCGGAACGGTGCGCGTGTTCATCGTCGATTCTCCTCAGCTAGCAGCAGGCTCGGGCGTCGCGGTGGGGGCCTTCGGCGAACCGGGCTCGGCTTCTGCAGCGCTCGTGCCGGGGGCGGCAGAACCAGCGCCGGGACCGGTCCTCAGCCCCTCCATTCGTCGAACGTGGCGCGCCTCCTCGCGGGCGATGAGGGCGTCACATCGGGCCACGAGATCGGTGTCGTCCTCGTCCGTGGCGAGCTGTTTGATCCCCTCGAGCCGGGCCATTCGCCAAGCGTGGACCCGAAGCTCTCCCAGCAGGGCCGGCCGCCTCACGCTCTTGCCCCACTTCTTCTCGATCGCCTCCCGCCGCGTTCGGATCCTCTCGGCCCGGGTCTCGGCGCCAGTTTCCAGGTACGCTCTGAGTCGCTCTCGTCGCGCCTGGATCTGCTCGGGGGAGACTGGCCCGCGAGGGCGGGTCTGCGCATGTCCGTGGCTGGGACCGCGCCCGCCCGATGGCGCAGATGACGCCCCTGGCGCGGTGGATCCCGAAGGCACCGCCGTCGCTTCGGGGCCAGCAGGGCCACGGCCGCGAGCGCGCAGTTCGCCGGCAGATTCTCGACCAACCTGCGGACCTCCCCGGCGCTCGACCGGCCCACTCCGGGACTCGCGACGCTCCAGCAACGGTCTGCCAGGCCTTTCGGCCTCGTTAGGCTGAGCGAGTCCAACGGCGACGCCACCGGAAAGGACCACCGCGCCGACCGCCACGGCAATCGTCCTCGACTTGGTCATGGTGAGTTCCTCCTTGGCCGATTTCCCGGCCGCGAGAGGGTATCATCACCTCACGGTTCCCGAAAGGCCAGCAGATCGGGGGCCCGCTCCGGCCGGCCGCTGCGCGTTGGGAGGAAACCCGCTGTGACCTCCCGGCGGCCAGACGCTCCATTGGCCGACGCCCTGAACCGCCCGAGCCGCGGACGGTGTCCGGCCGGTATGAAGGGACTGCTGGACGCGGCTCCGTGCGACGGCCTGGCATCGGCGGCCCTCACCCCGGCTAGAGCAGCAATCAGGTTGATTGCTGCGTCAAATCAACAACCTAGAGCACCGAACCGGCAGCAGATCTCGCCCGAGGCGCCGGTGGAAACGTGCCCTCGCTGGGCATGGGTGCGTTTCCACCGGCGCCGTTGCTGTTGGCAACCTGATCGGTGCTCTACGAGGCGGCAGCGCGAGGCCGTGATCAGCAGGATCGAGCTGCTGTGGGGGCTGCTAGCGGCGGGAGGTCGCTGCTAGCGGCGCTCGTCACGGGCGCTGCCCGATCCGATGGGGGGTGGGAATTTCCGTGCCGGGTTCGAGGGATAGGTCCGATTTGGTCAGGGATCTGGTAGCGTCCCCGACCGTGGCGAAGGCACGGCGTTTGGTCTTCGCCAGGTGAGGGCAAGGATGCTGAAGCTCGAGACGCTGAACGAGGTGCTCGCCGAGAAGCTCACGAACCCCGGCGAAGTCCTCGATGTGCTCGTCACCGCTCTTGCGAAGGGGCACCACCCCGCCGCCGAGTGGGAAGCTCTGCACGTCGCCGCGGCCCGCGACGGAGTGATCGCCGAAATGGCGTTTGCCTATGAAGGCGCGCTGTCAGGCCGGCGCATCAAACTGGTATCGCCGACCAACCAAGCCGAGGCTTTCCTTCATGCCGCGGAGTTTCTCAGCGAACAGTTCAACGATCGAGACGGCGCGATCGGCTATGCGGAGAGGGCGCTCGCTGCGGTGCCGACCCACGAGTCAGCGTTCGCCCTGCTCGAGCGTCTCCTCCGGGCCAAGGGCGATTTGGCGCGGCTCGCCCGTGCCTATCTCGATCTTGCCAGCGGGGAGAGGGACCGCGAACGGCAGCTCGCGGAGCTTCGACAGGCCGCCGTAATACTCGAAGGAGTGACCGGCGCGGACGACCTCGCCATCGACGTGCACCAGCGGATCCTGCGCCAGGAACCAACCGATGCGGCGTCCTTGACCACGCTGACGGCACGCTACGCTGCCGCTGGCAAGCACCGCGAATCGGCGCGCCTCCTCGAGCAGGCCCTCGCTCGCGCCGAGGGCCCGGAAGCCCAGCCGCTCCGGCAACAGCTGATCAGACTGTACTGTGACGAGCTCGGTGAACCGCCTCGGGCGATGCCTCACGTCGAGGCGTTGCTGGTCGAGGTTCCCGGCGACGAACGGGCCCTCGCGGCCGCAGAGGCATTGCTCGAGAACAAGGTGATGGCGCCGCGGGCCGTGACCGCGCTGGCCAATGCCTACGCTGCTCTCGGCAAACATGATCTGGCGGCGGAGATGCTGATGCGGGAGCTTAGGATCGCCCGCGGCCCGCGCAAGGTCGAGGTGCAGAAGCGGCTCGCAATCCTCAAGCAAGACGTGCTGAACGACCCCACCAGCGCGCTCGAGCTCCTGGGTCCCGCTCTGACCGCCGATCCAGGCGATGACGACCTCCGACGCCGATTCGTCGAGCTCAGCCTCGCCCTCAACCAGCCCCTGGATGCGGCCAAGCTGCTCGGGCGGGCGTTGCAGGCCGCGACCGACCCGGCGGTCAAGGCTCGAATCGGGGCTACGCTCGGCAGCGTTTATCAGAGCTCCGGGGACGTGAAGCGGGCGCAGACGGAATACGAGGGAGTCCTCGAAGCAGCAGCCGACGACGCGGCCACGCTGAGCGCGGCCAGCAAGCTCGTCGAGCTCTGCGCTGAGGCAGGGGACCAGAAGCGGCTCGCCCAGTACCTCGAGATCGTGATGCGTCTCGAGTCCGAAGGGGCGGCGCGGATCGCCGCCGCGCGCCGCCTCGCGCGCGTCTGTGACGATCTCGGTGACTCGGCGCGCGGCACGCCGGCGTGGGAAGCGCTGCTTGGTTCGGAGTGGGAGGACGAGGCGCTCAGCCGACTGCAGGTGCACTACGAGAAGCTCGGTCAGCACGAGAAGCTCGGAGACGTGTTGGAACGGCGGTCGCAGCGCTGCGCGGATCCCGCGGAAGCCAGGGAGCTCGCGTTCCGCGCGGCCGACCTGCGATCGACCCGCACCCGAGACCGCAGTGTCGCGTTGCAGGCCTGGGAGACGTTCCTCGCTTCCTTCGGCGGATCCCGCGAGGCTCACGCTCGCGTGCTGCCCTTGTTGGAGCAGGAAAAGCGCTGGGAGGACATGGCGCGCGTCTTGAACGCCGAGGTCGAGCTCGCTCCGTTCGCCGAGCAAGCGGCGATCCATGGCCGGATTGGACAGCTGAGGGCCGCTCGGCTCGATGACCCGCAGGGCGCGGTGCGAGCGTTTCGGGAAGCCCTCCGTATCGACACCAGCGAACCGACCAGTCGCGCGGCGCTCGAGAAGTTGACCTCTGTGTCGGGGGTGGAGCTCGAAGCGGCCGAACTGCTCGAGCCGCTCTACCGCGCCGAGGGTCGCGCCCAGGATCTGGCTCGGGTTCTCGAGCTGCGCGCCCGGACTCACCCGGATCTCGAGGTCCGGCTCGCCGCGATCGACGAGGCGACGAGCATCGCGCAGGGCGGCCTGGCGGAGCCCGAATGGGCACTCTCGCTCGCGGGTCGCGGGCTCGCCGCTGTGGCCGCTTCGAGCCCTTCGCAGATCCCGCACTGGCTCGCTCGCGTGCTCGATCTCGCGATCGCGGCATCGAGCCCCACTCTCCGTGCACAGGTTCTGGCCGAGGCGCTCGGCGACCGACCGATCGACGGCCCCGAGGTCCTGGCGCTGGCGCGGGCGACGGCGGAGGCCTTGGCGGCGACCGACGAGGTCGAACGGGCGATCGCCACCTACCGCCGCGCGCTCGATCACGACCCCTCGTCGAGCGAGTTGCTGCAGAAAGTGGACGAGCTCCTGGCGCTCCAGGGCAGCCCTGACGAGCGACTCGCCTTGTACCGGAACGCGCTGCTCCAGCCGTGCGATCCCACGCGACGACAGGAGCTCCTGCACGCCATGGCCCGGGTGCAGCGGCGGGATCTCGGCGACATCGAGGGTGCCATCCTCACTTGGCAGCGAGCGATCGAGGTGGATCCTCGGGACCACGCCGCGCATCAGGGCCTGGTGGACGCACTCACCGAACAGAAGCGCTGGGCGGACCTGTGCACGGAGCTCGCGCGGGTGCTCGAGCTCGTGCCCCCCGATCGGAGAAGCTCCGTGCTCACCCGGATGGCGGAGGTGGAGCTGCTCAGGGGGAATCGTTCGGCCGCCCTCCAGCACTACGAAGCCCTGGTGGAGACTGGGACCCTCGACGATGCTCGTCTCGCCACCGTCGAGGAATTGGCGACCGAAGAAGGTCTGGTGTCGCTCCAGCGCGCGGTGCTGGAACGCCGCGTCGGTCTCGCCGTCGAGGCGGAGGTGAAGTCATCGTTGCTCGAGCGGCTCGGTAGCGTCCTCGCCGACGCCGTCGGCGATCCCGCCGGTGCCGCCGCGGTTTGGATGGAGGCGGCCCGGCTGCGGGAAGCCGATACAGCCGGGGAAGCACCGGCCAGAGGCCTGTACGAGGCAGTACTCCGCGCGGTGCCAGAGCACCGTGAGGCCGCGGACCGTCTGGTGGACCTCTGTGCAGCCGCGGGCGATTGGGGTCGCGTGGGAGCTGCGTTCCAGGTCTTGGTCGATCGTGCTGAGAGCGACGGAGAGTTGGTCACGCGGCTCTCGAGCCTGGAGCCACGAGCGCTCGCCGCCGGCGGCAGCGCGACGTTCGCCGCTCTGGTCGATACTGCCCTGAGGTACCGTGGCCTTACCCCGATCCGGGAACAGGAGCTCTGGCTCGTCAAGGCCCGCGTTCTCGCCGCCGAACCCGGGCGAGAGGATGAGGTCGCCGCGATCCATCGCCGGCTGATCGAGTCGGACGCGGAGATGGCCTCGCCGGCTGCGGAGTCATTCGGCAGATTCCTGTCCCAGGCCCCACCGAGCCAGTCGCGGGTCGAGGATCGCCGGTGGCTGTTCGAGTGGCGGGCGGGACACGCGTCGGACCCGGCCGCCGTCCTCCTCGCCTGGGCTGCGGTCGAGGAGCAGCAGCTCGGGGACCCCACTCGTGCCATCGCGCTCTATCGCCGAGTCCTCGAGCGAGATCCCGGACGGCTGGATGCCCTGAACGAGCTGGCTCGGCTGCAGGCGGCGACCGGAGACGCGAAGGCGGCCGTCGAGGCGCTGGCGGCGCTGCGCGCCGAGAGCGAGGGCGAAGCTCTGGCGGCGATCGACGCTCGCATCGCGACGTTGCTCCTCGGACCCCTCGGACGCCCCGCCGAGGCCCTGGACGTCGCGGCCGGGGTGCTCGAGGTCGCCCCCACGGACGCGGTGGCACTCGATGTCGTCCGGGGCGTCCTCGAGATCCCCTCGCTCGCCCCCAAAGCGGCGAGCGTGCTGGAGCGGGTGTCCGAAGCGGCCGACGATCCGCAGGCGCGCGCGACCGTCCTCGAGTCGCTGTTGGCACTCAATCCGAGCGGGGCCGACCTCGGCATGGCGCGACGGCGTTGGTTCGAACGCCTGCTCGAGTGCCGCGAAGAGGACCCGGAGGCCTCGCTGGCCATCGCGCTGCGCGGAGCGCGCGAGCACCCCGACGCCGAACCCCTGTGGAACGTCGCGGAGCGGATTGCCCGACGATTGCAGCGACCCGAGCCCGTTGCCGATGCGTACGCCGCGGTCCTGGATGGGAAGATCACGGCCGAACTCGCGGAGGACGTGGGACGCCGCATGGTGGAGTTCCACGAGGAGTGGTTCGAGGAACCGGATCGCGTCGTAGGCCTGCTCAAGCGGGTCCTCGACCTTGCCCCAGCCGCGGATTGGGCGTTCGACCGTCTCAAGCTCGCCTTCAACGCCGCCGCCCGATGGGAAGAGCTCTTCGCCCTCTACGACCGGGCGCTCGCGCGGACTACCGAGGACCCCACCCGCATCGTCCTTCTGCGCGAAGCCGCGATGGCCGCCAAGGACTTCGCCGCCGACGCTCCGCGAGCGATCGGCTACCTCGAGCAGCTTCTCTCGCTCGTCCCCACCGACGTCACGGTGGAGGGAACGCTCGAGCGTTTGTACGAGCGCGAAGGGATGCTGCGGGCGCTCATCGAGCTTTTCACCCGCCGGTTCCCACGGGCGATGCCCACCGAACTGCACGACCTCCGGCGGCGGGTGGTCGAGCTATGGATCGCCGTCGGGGAGGCAATCCCCGCGTTCGAGGTCCTGACCGACATGCGTTCGGATCCGGACGCCGGCTCGGAGACCTACGAGTTGTTGGAACGCGTGATCGAGCTCGACACGGCCCGTTCTTCCGTCGCTCCCAACGTCAGGCCACGGCGAGGTCGGCAGATCTCGGTGCGTGAGCATGGGGCGAGCTTCCTGCGGGAGTACTACGAGAGCATCGACCGTATCAGCGACATGGCGCGGATGATGGAGGTCGGGCTCGACTTCGCACGGAGCGATCGGGAGCGGATCGCTCGGCTCACAGAGATTGTCGAGCTTCGCCTGCATCGCCTCGACGACCCGGCTGGCGCGTTCCAGAACGTCTCGTCCCTCGTGGCTCTCGAACCGTCGCTGGGGGCCCACCGGCGTCTGCTGGCGGAACTCGCCGAGCGGATCGGAGCGCAACCGGCTCGGGCGGCACTCCTGGCGGCGGTCGCTCGCGAGCGACCGGAGCCTGCCCTCCGAGCGGAGCTGCTCCGCGAGGCAGCCGCCGTGCACGTGGAGGTCCTCGACGAACCGGCCGCGGCGATCGAGCTTTACTCAGAGGTGCTCGCGCTGGCGGGTGAGGATCGGGATCTCGCGCTCGGCGCCGCGCGCGATCTCGACCCTTTGCTCGCGGCAGCGGGTCGTCCCGACGAGCACTGCAGCGTCCTCGAGCAACGGGCGGCGCTGGAGATCGGCACGGCGGCACGGCGAAGCGCTTACTCCATGGCGGCGAAGATCGCTGCTGACGTGCTCGGCGACCTCGAGCGCGCCGTGCGCGACTATCGCCATTGTCTCGTCGACGATCCAGGCGACCGCGAGGCACTCGATGGGCTGGTCGGAGTGTTGGATCGTGCTGGGCACTACCCCGACCTCATCGAGGCGCTGGCGGCTCGGGCTCGGACGGTCGCCGATCCCGCGCAGGTTCACGCGGATCTCGTGCGGATCGCCCGTCTCTACGGGGAGGTGTTGGGCGCGCGACCCGCCGCCGTCGAGGCGTGGCGGGAGGTCCGCCAGCGATGTGGACGCGACCGGGAGAGCTTCGATGCGCTGATCCCCCTCCTGGAGACGGAAGCGCGCTGGGCAGATCTCGCGGAGCTTGTGGCCATTGAGGCTGCGGACGAAGAGGACGAGGACCGGCAGCGGGCACTCTGCCGACAGCTCGGGCTCATCCACCGCACCCGCACCCAGCGTCCGAGCCTGGCGATCCGCTCCTTCGTCGCGGCGGACGACTGGGACGAGGCCATCACGACGGCGGGCAACCCCGACCTCCCCCGTGACGTTGGGCTCGAGGTCTGTCAGGAGCTGATGGAGCTCGCGGTGACGGCTTGGGAAGACCCCCAGGCCGCCAGCCTGGGGGCGGCGCGTGCCGCTGCCTGGTCGATCGAAGAGCTCTCGTCTCGTCTCCGAGGCCTCGGCCGTCACGCGGCGGTCGCGGAGCTCCTGCTCCGGGCCTCGACCCTTCCCTTCGATCGGCGCCGACGACGTGAGCTCCGGCGCGATGCCGCCTGCGTCTGCCAAGACCAGCTTGGCGATGGCGATCGCGCGATCGAGATCCTCCGGGAGATCTTCGCGGACGATGCGGGTGACGAGGTCGCCAATGGAACGGTCACCCGGCTCGCGAAGCTCCTCGAGGAGCGGGCGCTCCACGGCGAGATCGCGGAGCTGTGGGAGGCACAGGCCCGTTCCCGCCAGGCCGGGGGCGAGCGGGCGGCAGCGGCCGCCTTGTGGTCACGAGCCGCAGAGCTCTGGGAGAAGAGGGCGGGCAACATCGAGCGGGCGATCGCCGATTTCCGGGCTGGGGCCGGGCTCGGCGGGGAGATAGCGCTGGAAGCGTTAGCGCGCATCCACCACGTTCGGGGCGAGCACCGCGCCGTCGCGGAGGCCCTCGAATGGCTGTGCGCGCAGTCGACCCGGGAGGCGCTGGCAGACCGGGCGCTCCGCCTCGCCAACGCCTACGTCGCCTGCGGTGAGCGCCGGTATGCGCGGGCCCGCCTCGAGCGAGCCGCGGCAGTGGCGCTCGACGCGAGCTCCGTGCGGAAGCGCCTCGCCGAACTCTACCGAGAGGACAAGGATTGGGCGCCCCTCGCGGCGCTGCTCACCACGGAGGCTGCTCGGGCCCCGGATCCGAAGTCGCGGCTCGCGCTGCTGGTCGAAGCAGCTGGGTTCCATCTCGACATGCGAGGGCAACCGAACGACGCGGTGCCACTGCTCGAGCAGGCCGTGGAGCTCGATCCCGACGATCCCGACCGCAGGCTGTCGCTCTCCCGGGCGCTGGAGCTGGCTGGCCGCTTCGATGAGGCCACGCAGATCCTTCGCCAGCAGATCGAGCTCTATGGTGCACGGCGACCCAAGAGCCGCGCGATCGTCCACTTCCAGCTGGCGCGAGTCTCGCTGGCCGCTGGTTGTCGCGCCGAGGCGATCGCAGAGCTCGAGTTGGCCAACCGGATCGACCCTGCCCACCCCGGTATCCTGCAAGCGCTCGGTCGAATCGCGTTCGAGGAGGGGCAGCTCGAGCGCGCGGAGAAGACGTACCGAGCGCTCCTGCTGGTCGTTCGACCCGCGGAGGATCCGAACGCCCCATCACGATCAGAAGCGCTCCTCGACCTCGGGGACATCGCGGGGCAACTCGGCGATCCCGTGCGGGCCGCCGAATTCGTCGAGTCCGCCTTCGAAACGGCGCTCGAACACCCACAGGAGGTACGTTTCCTCGAGGAGAGCCTCCGTCGTCGAGGTCGTATCGACCTGTTGGCGCGCGCGCTGGAATCACGCCTCGCTCGCGCTCCTGGTCCTGAGGATGCGGCGCGAGCCCTCGCCGACCTCACGACACTCCACGCCGGGGAGGCTGCTGGAGGAGGAGCGGGCTTGGCCAAGGAGACCTTGCGGGACCAGGCTCGGACCATCCAGGCCGCCCTCGAGAACGCGGGCGTGACCGCGGAAGAACCGTGGTCAGCGATCGCCCGGGTCTATGACTTCCTCGGGGACGGGGATGCGGAGTTGCGGGTCCTCGAACGCCGAGTGGCGATGTGGCAAGCGGCCGGTCAGACTCCGCCCGACGCCGCGCCATTCTACCGACTCGCCGAGATCCGGTTGGGGGCTCGGGCCACACGCGAAGAGGGACTCTCTCTGCTCGAGCGGGCGCTTGCCATCCGCTCCGATCCGGCGCGAGCGATCGCTGCCCTCCGCGCGACCCTCGACGCCGATTCGACGGCGACCCGCGCGATCGAGCTCCTCGAGCGGCTCGCGCGGCAGAGCGGAGACCAAGTGGTGCTGGCGGCTGCGCTCACGTGGCGGTTGGGTGGGCCGAGCTCGGACTTCTCCGTATTGCGGGAGGCGGCGAGCCTCGCCAGTCAGATTGGCGACCGGGTCCTCCACGAACGCATCCTGCGGCGTGGCCTCGAGCTGGATCTCCCCGATGCCGACGCCGCCTGGGTTCGGACCTCGCTGGCGGCGGTGGCGAACGCAACCGGTGACCGCGAAGCCGCGGTGGAGCTGCAAGTGGCGGCCGCGCTGTTGCTCGGGGGGGAAGGGGGACACCGAGAGCTCCTGCAGGCCGCGGCCACACTCCGCGACGAGCTCGGCGCGCCGGATCGAGCGGCGAACATCTACCAGCAGCTGCTCGCGGTCGAGCCCGGCGACCGTGCCGCGTGGGAGCCCCTGCTGGCGATCCTGCGCGAGCTCGGCCGGAACGACGAGCTGCTCGCGCTGATCGAGCGGACCGTCCCCTTGGTCGATTCCACCCCCGATCGATCGCGACTGCGGCTCGAACAGGCGGGACTGGAGCTCGCCCGCGGTGACGACGACACCGCTGCGGACACGCTGCAGGGCGTACTCGACGACGATCCGACTCAGGCCAAAGCGGCGTTGCTGCTCGCCGGGATCCTCGAGCGGGCAGGGCGCAAAGACGAGCTCGTCGCGCTGCTCGAGCGGCAGCTCGACGCGGCCAAGGATCGCGGGGACGTCGAGTCCGTGGTTTCTCTCGGTCTCCGCATCGGAAGCCTCCACGAGACACAGGGACGGCCGGAAGCCGCGTTCGACGCCTACCAGTCGGTGCTCGACTGGGATGCGCGGAGTCGGCCAGCACTCGAGGCCGTCGTCCGGATGGCAGCGGTGCGTGGGGACCCGTTCGCGCACGCAGAAGCCCTCGAGGCGCTGCTCGGGGTCGTCTCCGGAGATGGCGCCCGTCCGCTGGCCGAACGGTTGCTCGCGATACGCAGCGATTTCGGCGATCCCGACGACGTCGCCCGTGCGCTCGCCCTCGCCTTCGCGGCGGTGCCGACTCACGCGCCGTTCCGCGAAGCGTACATCGCACGCAATCTCGAGCGAGGGGATCACGCTGCCGTGGCGGAGGCCTTGCGACGTGCCGTGGAGCTCACACCCGATGATGCGGTGCTCGTCGAGCGCCTGATCGAGGCACATCGTGCCGGCGGTCGGCCCGAGGCGGCGCTATCGATCCTCCAGGAGGTTCTCGCCGCTGCGCCGAACCGGGTTTCGCTGCTTCCCCAACGTGCCGCGCTCTACTCGGAGCTCGGCCGCGCCGAGGAGGCCCTCGCTGACATCGAGCAGGCACACGACGCTCGACTCGTCTCGGATGATGACCTGATTGCGGCACTGGAACGCGCTCAGGAGGTGGCAAACCCGGAGCGTGCGCGGGAGATCGCGCTCCGGCTCGTCACCGTGTTCGAAAGCAGAGAGGAGCTCGAGCAAGCGCGCCACAGCCTTGCCGAACTCGCTCGCCGGGATCCAAGGGACTGCGAGGTCCTCCGGCACCTCGCCGAGATCGAGGTGCGGATGGGGAATTGGGACGGCGCCACCCGGGCCTATCGGCAACTGATAGGACTCGAGGAGGACGAGATGCTGGTTGCAGCAGCGCTCCACCTCTTCGATGCTTGCGCGAACGCCGGCCGCATCGGGGACGCCCTCGGCGGACTCGAGCGGGCGCTCAAGATCGCGCCGGAGCATCCGGTGCTCAAGGCTCGCCTGCGGGATGTGTACGAGGCAACGGGAGAAAACCGCCTGCTTGCCCGCCTGCTCGAGGAGGAGGCCGCGCGGACAGCGGAGGGGTCAGAGGCGTTCGGTCTGCTCTTGCGAGCAGGTGAGGTGCTGCTCGAGCTCGAGGGGGATGTCGGGGAGGCCATCCGTGTCCTCGAGAGCGCTCGCGGACTCAGCCCAGAGAACCTCAGCGGCGTGGCGCTTCTCGGCCGTGCGCTGGGTGCGGCCGGGCGCGGGGAAGAGGCGATGCGACTTCTGACGGAGACGATCGAGGCTCACCGTGGAAGGCGGGTGAAGACCCTCGCCAGCGTCTATGTCGAAGTCTCTCGGTTCCACCTCGAAGACGGCATGCTGACGGATGCGATGGAATCCCTGCAGAAGGCGTTCGACGTCGACCCGAAGAACGCAGCCATCGCGATGCAGCTGGGGCAGCTTGGCCTCGAGATGGAAGAGCACGACGTCGCCGGAAAGGCCTTCCGTGCAGCTTCGGCCATGAAGCCCTACGATGTCGAGACGGGCGAAGGGATCACCTCGGACGCCAAGGCCGACGCGCAGTACTGTCTGGCCTGGCTCGCCTTCAACGAAGGAGACGCCCGAAAGGCACGAACCCTGGCGATGAAGGCACTCACCGAGAACCCCGACCACGAACTAGCCAGGACACTCCTCGAGGAGGTCGGAGGGTAGAGCCCTTTCACCCAACGGGACCCGGGGCGGAGCATCTGAAGGCCGTTGGAGTGCCTTGACCGATTGTTGGGGCTGTGAGACGGGTTGTTCCAGGATGACCAGCGAGCGAGGGGACTCTCCGTCCACGCCCCCATCGGTTGCTCCGCCGAGCGGTGCTGACCGGACGGGCGGAACGCAGAAGACAATCCCATCCATCGCGCCGCCGACGGAGGAGATTGACGAGGAGTGGGGGGCCAGCGGGGAGGCTGGTGGTCCTCCTCCGGTCCCCGACCATCGAGAGGATGATCTGACCCCGTCCTCGGAAGCCGTCACTGCGCGCCTGCCATCGCGGGAGAAGACCCAGATCGGGATGCCGGCGGTGACCCCCCCGGTGCAACCTTTGGCGGGACCGCCCGCGACCGCCACCAACGGGGTGCGGCCGAGCGATGCCGCACCGATCTACCGGCGATCGGTGCCAACCCCCGCGACCGTGCCACCGCTTCGCGACTCCGACCGGCCGCCACCAGCCAGCCACCAGATGGCTTCCCGGCGGCCGACCCAACTGGGATTCCCGGTGACGGGCGAGCGAGGCTCGCGACCCGACGAGCTCAGTGGAATCGTGGCTGGCGCAGCGAATACCCAGATCGTCACCGACGAGGCAAGGGCGTTGGCCACCACGGAGACGGTCGCGAGGGAGGCGGAGCGCGAGCAATCGGCCCGTGCCAATACGGAATCGAACGAGGTCCAGCCCGAATCGTCGGTGCCCGCAGCAGCGGCCGCGGACGACGCGCGGTCGTCGGTGCCCGCAGCAGCGGCCCTGGACGACACGAGGCCGTCGGTGCCCGCAGCAGCGGCCCTGGACGACACGAGGCCGTCGGTGC
>JAFGBI010000105.1 GCA_016933275.1 Polyangiaceae bacterium
CCACCGGTCGTGCCCTCCCCACCGATCCCAACCGTCGCCCCGCTGCCGCCACCCAGCGAAGAGCCCCCGCTGGCCAATTCGCGATCCGACTCCTCACCGTCGCCGCAGCCGAAGGCGAGGCTCGTCACCATTACCGCGAGGAGCAGCGCGCGTCCCGTCACGTCCGGATCCGTAGCGCGAACAGGACGACCGCGCCAACTCGCCCTGCGGCGAGGTAAGGCGCGCCTCAGCTCGAAGCGTCCAACGCCGGCCACGCTACGAGCAACCGCAGGCAGGCGCTGGGCTTCTGGGTCACGAGACATGTCCGGGGGTTCCTCTTCTTCGGGGTGCCGCGGCAGGGCTCACTGCCCGACCTGCTCGAGACAGCTCGCGGCCGCCCGCTGCTCGCGCTCACAGTAGCCATCGCGGAGCGCGCATCGCCGAGGGACGACGCGATCAGCGAATCGATCTCCACCGCCCGCATCAGGCGAAGCGCCTCGACCGCGGCCCCGCGGAGGGTAGGATCGGCATCGGTGAGCAGGGGCCGCACACGCTCCAGCAGCGCCTCGTGCCCCGAGTTTTCCACCGCGCGCAGGGCGAGCACACGCTCCGTCCGCGAGGTGGCGGCCGCAAGCACCTCGCCGAGGTGGCGCGCGATGGCATCGGCCGCAGCGGGGTTCCCGCCAGCACGGAGCTCGCGGCAGTAGGTCCCGAGCCCCAGGAGGCCATATTGCCGCAGCCGCTCGTCCGTGAGCATGGCCTCCAGCGCGCGAACCGACGCCTCGGTCGGTCGCGGCGAGCGGACCAGGCTGTGCGCGGCCAGCTCCCGCGTGGAAACCGCCTGCTTTCGGTCGAGTGCCAAGCTCGCCAGCGCCTCCTGTGCCCGGGGGCTGCCCGCCGCGCCCAGCGCCTCGAGCAGCCGCCGCGTCGCAACCGAGCGCCCACGGACGCGCTCGGCCAGGACAGCGACTCGAGCGTCGTCCTGGCGCAAAAAGGCCGCCAGCGCGCTCACCAACCGGCCCTCCTGGCGCAGCGCCTCCCCCTTCTGCTCCTCCGTGAGCGGGGTCGTGCCCGAAGGCCCGCTGGCGAGCGCCTCCAGCTCCTGCAGGGTCCGCGCGAAGCTGGTCCCGGCCATTCGCGCCGCGTCGAAGTCGAGGCGGTGTCCCACCCGGGCGGCGGGCTCCCCGAGGGGAACGAGGATAGCCTTGAGCTCCTCCCACCGAGCGAGCTCTCTTACCGGAGCCGGCGGCCCCGCGCGCTCGAGCCGGAGCTCGGTCGTCGAGCGCGCATCGGCCGCCGCGCCCAGCAGGGCGCGGAGCTCGTCGCGCGAATCCCGCCGGCGGAGCCCGCCCGCCTCCAGCTCGAGGACCCCGCGCGAGGAGACGATCTGCGGCGTCAGATCGACCCCGATCGGGAGCGCCCCCCCGGCAGGCCGGGCCGCGGCGTGGTAGCGGCGCTTGCGCGTCTGGTAGCGTCCCGGCCCTTCGCCGCGGTACTCCACGTCGTACACGCCCGCCGCGTCCTGCTCGACGCCCGTCCAGCTCTCCCCCGCGCTCGCAGGCGCCGCGAGCTGGAGGGCGGCAGCGAGCGTGCGGATCAGTCCCGCCGCCAAGGGATCCGGGTCCGGCGCCGCGCGAAGCTCCTTCAGTCGCCCCGCCTCGAACGAAGCCAGAACCGGCCTCTCGAGCGTCGCCCGCGCGCGCGACGTGTCGGCCTCCGGTTGCCCGAGTGCGGTGAGCTTGGCTTGCTCAAGCAACAGCACCAGGCCGACGGGGTCTTCCTGCGAGTGCGCCTCCACCTGGAGAACACCCTGGAGCTCGAAGCGAACGGGGTGCTCGTCGCCGGTGATCGCTAGCTCGGTGCGGAGCTCGACCCGGTAGGGCTGCCGCTGGCCCACAGCGAAGGCCAACCGTGGCGCCATGGATGCCGCCCTGGCTGGCCCCGGCCTGGCGGCGCGCTCGCGACACGCGAAGATGCCGAGCACGCCGCCCATCCCGGTCAGGCCCAGGGCAGCGCTGGCGGCCGCGGCGCACGCCAGCGCTCGACGGGGAGGCTGCGAAGCCTGCACCGAACCGGCCGCCCTGGTCATCCGATCTGGGTATAGCAGGACCAGATCCCCGGGTACCCCTCGAGCGGTCGGGCATCGTGGCAGCAGTCGCCCGGGTCGAAGGCGTGAGTGCCGTCGCGCCGGCAGGCCATGCAATTGCCCCAGCCGCTGATGATGTTCGGGTGGTGCAGGCAGCGGACTGGGAGGTGCCCGTAGTCCGGGTCGTTCGCCACGCAGCAGTCGGCGTCGGTCCGACAGGTATCGAGCGATCGACGGCACCGGGCTATTCGCCACGATGGCCGCGCGGGCCTGCCCGAGGGCTCCGGCCTTCGTGTGGTAGTAATCGATGAACCGGTTGATGGTTTCCTCGGGCGTAACCCCGGTGCAGGACTCCTGCGGGAAACCCTCGAGCGGGTCCCCGGCGACGAGCTCGCAGAAGTCGTCAGGGAAGCGCGTTCCCGCCGGAAGGCTCCGGTATTGCCGCACCAGCTCCTGCGCGTCCTTGTAGGCCCTACGCGTTTCGTTGACCGCAAGGCCAAACCCGTCGATCGCGGCCTCGCAGACCTCGGAGGGGCGCGGATCGTCGGGATCGTCGCTGCCAAGCGCCTCGTCGGAGTCGTAGGGCAGGTTGTCGATCCCCAGCGTAGGGAGAAAATCGATGCCGAGGATCTCGAGCTTGGTATCCGCGGTGTCGACCTGGCACCGGCTCGCGTGTACTCCCGCGACGGCTTCCAGAACGTCCACCGTTCCGGTGAAGCCGAGCAGCGAGAAAGTGACATCCGCTGATGCACTTCTACCGCCGCCGCCTGGCCGCGCTCGGCATCCCCGGCGGCAAGAGCGGCGCCGTCACCGTCGTGCAACGCGTCTCGAGCGATC
>JAFGBI010000106.1 GCA_016933275.1 Polyangiaceae bacterium
CTCGGCGTTCGCCGGGAGTTCGAGGTCTGGCGTCGGGCGCACGGCGGCCCGGGGATCCCGCTGCCCGAGCGCCTGTGGGCCGAGGCAGTGCGGGCAGCACGTTCGGACGGAGCGGCGGCGGCGGCCCGGGTTCTGCGCGTGAACCGGCAGCGTCTGGAGGCGCGGCTTCGCCAGACTACGGGCGACGAGGGCAGGGGCATGGGTCCCGCGGTTGGTCCTGTGGGTGTAGCGGGACAGGGGGCAGGATTCGTCGAGATCCCGGTCAGTCGGGTGGGCATGTTCACGCGGCGGGTTGCACGGTTCGAGGGTCGAGACGGAAGGCGGCTCGAGATCGAGGTCGGCGAGGGTCGAGACGATCGGGTCGTCCAGTTGGCGGCGTTGTTCTGGCGAGACGGTGCAAAGAACCCAACCGCACCGAAGCCAGCGAGCCGGCGTGAAGGTCATGGCCGCATTCCGGCAGCCAAGTACGCCGCCCAAACCAGCGAGGTGAACTGTCGCGCCCAGCTCGAGGCCGCCGGAGCGCTCGAGGACCCCGAGCGAACCGGGATCTACACCACCGGTGTCGTCGCGAAGAACGAAGGACACGCCATCGTTCTCTAGTTCACCGGGCGTCAGCACGCCGGGGAGAACTTGAACGACCTGCTCGATCGGCGCGGCCCCGAGCGAACTGCCCCAACTCACATGTGCGATGGGCTCGATCGCAACCGTCCGCCCAGGAACGCCTCGCCTATCACCAGCTGCACAGCAAGGCGATCATGGATGATCTGAAGCTGTGGATCGTCGCCACGGATCAGGAGCACCGCATCGAACCCAACTCTGGCTTCGGGAAGGCGCTGGCCTACTACCCGATTGGGAGGGTTCGCCTCCCCCCGCCAGGAACGAATCTCGGGCGGGCACGGCTCGCTGGTGTCTTGCGGGGCGGGCCAGGCCCGCGCTAGGAGACAGCGTGGCGGATCCCGGGTCGGGCCATCCAAGCCCTTGACACTCGATCCTCGAAAGCTTGACCAAGAGGCACGACGAGGGAACATCATGCTGGGACGACGGAACTGGCTCGTGGCGTTGGCGGCGTTGGCGGTCGCTTGTGGTGGCGCAAGAGATGGCAGCGACGGAGCACCCGGTGCCAACGGGACGCCCGGTGCGGATGGGGCGCAGGGCGAGGACGGGGCGGATGCCCTGATCGTCCCGACGGCGATCGAGGCGGGGGCGGACTGCATGGCGGGGGGGGTTCAGGTGCAGAGCGGCATGGACGCCAACGGTGACGGCGAGCTTCAGGGCGAAGAGATCCGCACCACTGACTTCGTCTGTCACGGACTGAACGGCGCTGACGGCGGGTCGGGGAGCGCCGCTGGGGGAGCTGGTGCGGCGGGCGCCGATGGGCTCACGAGTCTCGTGGCCGTGACCGCCGTCGATCCAGGCCCCGATTGCGTCGCGGGAGGGCAACGGCTCGAGGCGGGGCTCGACAGCGATCGCAGCGGCACGCTCGAGGCGAACGAGGTGACGACCACGCGGCTAGTGTGCAACGGGCGGGACGGCGCCGCGACGGCTCAGGGAGATCCGGGGCGCGACTCGCTCATCGTGACCCACGACGAACTGGGCGGGGCCAACTGCGAGAGCGGGGGGAAGCGCATCGACGTGGGCACCGACGCCGATCACGACGCGCTGCTCGCGACCGGCGAGATTACCAGCACCGTCTACGTGTGCAACGGAGCGGATGGAGCCCCGGGGGCGGACGGAGCGGACGGGGCCCCGGGAGCGGACGGAGCGGACGGGGCCCCGGGGGCGGACGGGGCGGACGGAGCGGACGGAGCCCCGGGGGCGGACGGAGCGGACGGAGCCTCGGGGGCGGACGGAGCGGACGGAGCGGACGGAGCCCCGGGGGCGGACGGGCTGGCGGCCTTGTCGCGGACGGTGGCGGCGAGTGGTGGCCCAGGGGAATGCTACGGCGTCGGTGGCATCAGGGTGATGACAGGGCTCGATGAGAACGCGGATGGTGCGCTCGCCGACGGTGAGGTCACGAGTGCGACCACCGTCTGCGAGGGCACGCCGCTTGCTGACCCCCCATCGTGCACGGCGACCACTGCGCCGTGCCAGGGGGAAAGCTGCTGCATGACCGAGTTCGTGCCCGGTGGGAGCTTCTTGATGGGGCGGGGGACCGAAGCGGTGTCGAGCGGCACCCTGGGGTGCGCGACCAGTCACACCTGCGGCACCGACGAGGTCCCCGAGCACGAAGTGTTCATTTCGCGACCGTTCTACCTCGACAAGTACGAGGTGACTGTGGGACGGATGCGCGAGTTCGTGGCGGCGTATGATCACGATGCGATGGTGGGGGCGCTCAACGCGGGCGCGGGGCGCCATCCCCGCATTGGGGCTGCCCGCTGGCAGAGTGCGTTTGACGGGGAGCTGCCCGCCGAAGCGTCAGCGCTGGCGACTACCTTGGCGTGCCACGCCGACCAGACGTGGACGAACACGGCGGGGGCCAACGAAACCGCGGCGATCAACTGCGTCGACTGGTACACGGCGTTCGCGTTCTGCGCCTGGGACGGGGGTCGCCTCCCGACGTCTGCAGAGTGGGAGTTTGCGGCGGCGGGCGGTACGGAGAACCGCTACTACCCCTGGGGCGGCGCGTCCCCCAGCAACGTGGGCTACGCGAACTGGCTGAGCAGCACCGGCAGTCCGGTCCTGGCGGTGGGGAGCAAGCCAAACGGCCTGGGGCGGTGGGGGCAACTCGACCTCGCGGGCAGCATGTGGGAGTTCGTGAGCGACGTCTACAGCGCGACCTGGTACGCGCAGGTGGGCGCGAGCGGGACGGACGTGTATGCGGGGCTGCCCGCGGTGGGGGACTCGGTGGTCATTCGCGGTGGCTCCTTCGTGTCCGTGTCCTCAAACCTCCGGGCGGCGGAGATCCATGCGGCGAGCGCCGCGATGAACCAGCGGCACGTCGGGCTGCGCTGCGCGCGGGACGCGGACGACGACGTTCCCGGACCGGGGGCGCCGGGCGCGGATGGCGCTGACGGTGCGGAAGGGCTCAGCGCCCTCGTCTCCGTGTCCGACGAACCCATGGGGAGCCACTGCCTGTACGGCGGCAAGACGGTGCAGACTGGTCTGGACGCGGATCGTGACGGCGTGCTCGACGCGGGCGAGGTGAACGGGTCGGCGACGACGTATCTGTGCGAGGCCGCTCCCGCGGACGGTCCCGAGGGCAAGGCGTGCGACGAAATGGGGACTGTGGCCGGGAGGCGGTGTGGATCGCGGTGGGTCGATGGGGGTCCGTTCTGTCCCCAAGGCGACTGCACGACGCCCTGGACCATGCCGGGGTTTTACCTGGACCGCTACGAGGTGGTCGTTTCCCGCTTTCGCCGCTTCGTGGCGAGCGGGGATTGGGTTCCCGCCACTGGCTCCGGAGCGTCGCCGCTCTACGGGTCATCCGGTGGTTGGCGTCAAGAATGGGCGGCGATGCTGCCGACAACGACCGCCGGCTGGAGCGCGGCTCTCAACTGCTATCCCCTCTATGCCTCCTGGACGGGGACCGCTGGTTCGCGAGAGGCCGTGCCGCTAAACTGCCTGAACTGGTATGAAGCGTTCGCGTTCTGCGCTTGGGACGGCGGATACCTCCCGAGCGAAGAACAGTGGCTCTACGCGGCCAGCGGTGGCGATGAAAACCGCATTTACGCTTGGGGAGGAGGAGCTCCGACCTTGGCGCTCGCGATCTACGGCGACTGTGGGGATGGGGATTGCGCGACTGCCTCGCGCGATGATCTGCGGCCGGCCGGCAGTACACCGGGCGGGAATGGCCGGTGGGGTCACAGTGATTTGACTGGGTCCCTGTGGGAGTACGTGGCGTCCGTCCCGCACCCGACGGCGGCGAGAGTGTTCGGGGGAAGCTTCGCCAACAGCGGAGCCCTGTTGCTCCTCAGCTCGACGTGGAGCATCGACGACGACGCCCACGACCAAGACAAAGCGTACATCGGATTCCGGTGCGCGAGGTACACGCCGTGAGGCTCGACCTCGGACGAGGCCTCGGGGTGCCGTCCGTCAGCCGAGCAGTCAGCGCTCCTGGAGGGTTGCCTGGCGAACGCACGCCGTGAGGCGAGCGAGGGCGCCTTCCCAGGTAGCGGTGATCCGAGAGGCGAGGCGGCTGATCCGCTCGGGATTCTCCGCGTGTTCCCTGGCTGCGGTAGCGACGTTCTCGGCCGTTCAGGCGGGGCAGGAGCGCTGGACCATCACGCCTGAGCGAGTTCGATGTGCTCGTTGTGCCGTTCGCGCTGAGCAGCGAGCACGCCGCGAGGCTCAGTCGGCGCGAGCGGTTGATCATCCACGAGATCGAGCGGGACGGGGTGCCGCTGTGACCCCGAGGGGGCAGCCGTGACGAACGAGAATCGCCGCGCGCTTGCCCCGCACCGTGTTGTCTTCCCCGACGAGTCGCTCCGTCCCGTTCGCGATGATTCGCAGGACGACCGCCAGCTCGAGCGTGGAGCTGACCGCCTGGCTGACCTCCAGCAAGAGATCCTGCTCGAGCTGCCGCCGCGGCGTGCTCGCCTCGGCGATCGCCAGTGTTCAGGCTATTGGGGTATCCATGTTCCCCCGGTCTAGATCTGGGATCATGAGCCGAGAGGCCGCGGCCGGCGACGCCGAAATGCGCGCTACCGGGCGAGGGTCGGGGCAGCCGCCGGGGCGCACGGAGTGTGAGTCGTCGTGGTAGGCTCTGGGATCGCATGCGCCGCGCGAAGCTCTCGACTCCGGTTGTGCTCGTCATGGCCCTCGGCTGCTCCCCGACCTCCGCGCCTCGGTCCGGAGTGACGGTCGTGACCGTCGCTGAGCCCGCCGCTCGCATGGCGACGGCGGCGCGAGGGCGGCCGTCGCCGCCCGAGGTCGCGCCCATCGACGCCGGGTTCCTCCGCTGCGGTGAGGCGCGGTGCGACGCTGCGACGCAAGTGTGCTGCAGCTTCGGCGGGGAGCAGAGCTGCGCGCGAAGGATGCCGCTGGTGCTCACCGAAGATCCTGAGTACCCGGGGCGCTTCGAGGCGCAGGTCAAGGAGTGCAGCGATACGGCTGCGTCGCGTTACGCCTTCGATCAACTGAGTTATTGCGACGACGCGGGCGACTGCCAGCCGGGCGCCGTCTGCTGTTCGGATCAGATGTGGGGCGACTCGGGCGTGGCGCAGTGCCGGCCGCTGCCGCCCGACGGCCGGAATCCCTGTGGCTTCTACGAGCTATGCGTCGAGGGGACGCCCTGCGGCACGCCGGGCACTGTCTGTCGTGCGGGCTCCTGCAAGCTCGCCGTGGTGGACCTGTCTTGCGGCGCCCAGCGCTGCACTTCCCAGCGGCCGATCTGCTGCTCGAGCGAGGACGGCGGTCTCGAGTGCGTGCCGGACGAGGACGAGGCCTGTTCGACGAACGCGGGGCGCCTGAAGGTGGAGTGCCGGAGTCGCGCCGACTGTCCCGGCGGCATGCCCTGTTGTTCGGGCGTCATCGGCACCTACTGCGCCGGCGAGTGCATCAACGCCGGGTACGCCTGCAGCGCCGCCGCCGACTGTCCCCCGGAAGATCTCGGCGTGAAGCTAAACGGCTGTGTCGCCACCCCGCCCGACGAGCGCCCGCCCCACCACCGCTGCGACTACGGGCCCTGACCCCGGCGAGTTGACGGAGGGCGCGCGCCGAGCCGCGCCGGACAGGAGGCCCACGGCGGCTGGCGGATCCCCCGACACCGGGGTCGTCGAGGGGCGACGGGCCGAGCGGCCTGGTGCCCTCGGTGGACCGGCCTTCCCGGCCTTCCCGGCCTTCCCGGCCTTCCCGGCTCCCGTTGCGAACTCCGCGCGTCGTGCCGAGATGGTTTGCCCTTGCCGAGAGAAACGAACCGTTCGGCTCGCAGACGCGACGGAGGGTTCGCGGAGCATTCCGGAGTAGAGAGGGAGGAGTGGGAGGGTGACGGCAACAGACGCGGGCGACCGAGAGCGCGGCCTGGACCAAGCGGCGGGTTCGGGGCCAAAGGTCGGATGGCGCGAGCGTGACGGACGGTGGCGGATGCCGGGATCCCTGGGGGAGCGCCGGCGCGCGCAGACCGGCGCTCCCGGCGCCGCCTTCAGTGCGCGTCGAACAGCTCCGCCGGCACGGGTCCGCCGAGGAGGCGGCGGATGACGGGGCTCTTGAAGAAGGGCGGGTCGCGGGACGGGGTGAGCGGCGGCGGCTCCGAGGGCTCGCCGAGCCAATGGAGACAGCGTTCGATGCGAGCGCTGGTAAGGAGCAGGGCGCGGAGCTTCGGGCGCGCGCCGGAGCGATCGCATTGCTCCACGTCGATCCTCAAGGTCCGCTTCAGGAGCTCGCGCCACGGCCGATACCCGCCGCGGTGCGTGGGGGGCTTTGCGTTGGCGGCGGCCACCCCGCCGTCGCCGTCGTGCTCGTCGGCAGGCGGCGGCGGCACCACGCGCGCGCGCAGCTCGAACGGGAGTGTGAGCACAAGCTGGTGCAGCGGCGCGCGCGGGGGGATGACAGGATCGACCAGATTGAACGCCGTGGACGCCATCCGTCGGCCCAGGCACGAGGGACAGGGCGGAGTGCACGGAGTCCAGGGACGGGACGGAGTGCGCAGAGGACCACGGCCCCGCAACGCGGGGAGCGTCGCAGGCGCAGTGAAGCCACGGCCTCTGCAGCTGAAGCCGACAGTGAGACCTCGGCCGTAGTCCGGGCACGCGAGCAGGGCGAAGCTGCACGCCAAGACCCCGCAGCGCACGAACGCCTCGAGCCCGTTGCGGACGAACGTGGGCAGCGGCGCGGCAAAGCCATGCTCGATGGCGTCGTGTGGCGTGCGCAAGTTGTCGCGCACCACGCGGGACAGCGCGCCCTGCTCGGGACGCCGTTGCTCGTACTTCGCTGCGTCTTCGCGCACAAGGCGCGCCTGCGCAGCGGGCGTGCCACCAGCGCACGCGAGCGAACCAGGCTACTTGGCGCGCGCGGAAGGTGGCGAACGCCGTCGGTTGCCGGCGCTTCGCCGCCATCCGTCGCACCGGCATCGACTCGTACTGTCGGCCTGCCAAGGGCTATCGGTGTTGACTCCACAGCGGCCGAGGTCCTCGCTGCCGGCGGCAGCAGAAAGCCAAGTACCTCCAGACGGCGGCCATCGTGACCTCCCGACAGATGCGGGATTTCGAGCGCGCTCTCGACCTCTACCGCCAGGCGAGCGCAGCCAGAACTCACGCAGTATTGCGGTGATCCTCCGCCGCGCTGTCGCCAGTGCTGAGAAGTTGGAATGGCTCGGAACATTCTGCGGTTCGCGTTGTCGCTCCCTGGAAATGGGCGGATCGGGACAGGTGGGGGACATGTTTGGGGCAGGGGCGTTCGCGCTCGTGGTCGCCATCGCTGGCTGCACGCCTCCCAGGCCCCCGCTGGTTGCGCCGCCGACCGCATCCCCCGGGACGGACCTGGCTCCGGTCGGCGACGAGGGATATGGTCTCTGCCAGCGAGCTCTCACGTGCACGCCAGGCCCCGACTGCGTGGCCCTCGATGCGTGTCTGTCGCGGGAGGCGGTCGATGCCTTCAACCGCGAAGTCTGCGCGAGTCCTGCACCTTTGGACGCCACGCGAGCCGAAGCAGAGTATGTTCGTGCCAGGGTGCACGCCAGCGATGACCGCTGGGAAGTGGTGGCGCTGGGTCTTCGCGACGTGGCCATCAACGCACCAAACCAAGCGGATGGGGCGCGAGCGGGTCGGCTCTACCTGGAGGCGCTGCAACACATCGCCTCTCGGTCGCAGTCGCCGCTCCCCAGCTGTCACCGACTGGCGGCCGCGGATGCGATGACACTCATCGAGCTATACTGCTCAGGGGGGTCGTTCGAAGACAACCTCGAAGAATGCCTCGCGTTCGTTCACAGCGGGGCTACTCTCGAACGACTGGACGCCGAGAACCTGGTTCGACAAGGAGACAGGCTCGAAGACGAGGGTGCGTCGCTCCAGGCCATCGACCTATATCGGAGGGGCGCGGATGCCTACCTCGCCATCTGGCGCACGTACTGCGAGCAGCCGCTGGCGCACGACGAGCAGCCTAAGGAATGCGAGAAGGCCGATCGGCTCCTCTACGACATGGCCCAGGCCTACCAGGCTGGCCACCTATTCATCAAGGCAGTTCAAGCTCGTCACATCCTCATCAACCCCAGGCATGGATTGCACCGTTCGCCGCTGGCATCCATGGCCACCTACGAGCTCGGCGGCGCCTATGAGGCGATCGGAATGTTCGATCGGGCCGTGGAGTACTACGAGAAGTATGCCCGAGACACGCAGTGCCGGGGTGAGTTTGCAGCGCGCGCGCTGGGCGACGCGACCATCTTGGCGCTGGCTCTGGGTGACGCAGATCGGGCGCTGGTCGACGCTCAGGCCTGCCAACGAGTCTTCGGCGAACGGTCGCCGGATCAGGCCGTCCGGGTCGCTCTTGCCCTTGCGGCCCACCACGAGCAGGAGAAGGACTGGCCGGCGGTCGTCGCGCGCCTTCACCCGGTCATTCGCCTCATCGACTCGGCGGCGAGCGTGGACGAGAGAGCGCAGGCTCATCGGTTGCTCGCCCGCGCCCATGCGCACCTGCAACGCGACGTGAGCGCGGTGAAGGAGTACGAGCAGGTGCTCGACCTGTGGAACGACCCCCAGGCGGCTGCGGCCGCAATCGAAGCGCTGGACGAGCCCAGGGCGGCGCGAGCTCGGAGGCTTGGGTGTGCCCTCGATGCCGTTGGCGAAGCGTTGTTCTTCTTCGCGGAGCGGGGGCGTGCGAAGCTCGAAGCGGCGACTCCTGTCGCCTCGCGGATCGCGGCCGACGGAAGCCAGCGGGGGCTCGAATCGTGGGTCCGCTCCCGCGGTCGCGGCATGAAGACCGTGGAGGCGAGCTATCGACGCATCGTCGACCTGCAGCCGATGCCCGCTCCTCGTTGGGTGGTGGCAGCAGCAGCCAGCGTTGGCCAGATGTGGAGTGATTCTGCCGCGGCCTTGCGGGTGGCCGCTTCACCCCAGGTGCGGGCACGCCGCAGCCCGAACCGCGAAGCACCCCGAGCGACACTCGACGCTTCCGTCGAGCCGTGGATGGAACGCGCCAAGGGGGCCATGGAGACTTGCGTCAGTTTCGCGACCCGGTACCAGCGCGCAGACGCGCACTCTCGGGCCTGCGAGGACTGGTTGGGCGAACACTACCCAGACGAGTGGCACGTCCTGGACGAGCTGTACGACGCTCCCAATCGCATCGACGATCCGCTGCGGGCGCGGACCCAGCCGCTGCTCCGAGGTGGCCTGCCGATCGATCATCTTCCCCCCGCGCGGTAGACGCCCACTCGATCCACCTACCCGATGCCAGCGAATGGGTCCCGGAGGGAGGTTACCCCGCGGAAGATCCGCGGCCGAACTACACGACGAGCGCGAGCGCTACGGAGCTCTTCCTCGATCGCTACGCCCTCTGGCGCGACGCCTACCACGACCTGCTGCCGCCAGAGCTGATTGGTCCCAACGGAACCATTCAGGCGCCCGGCGGCCAAGCGGGCTCGAGCCATCGGGCAGGCAACAGCAACTTCGGCGTCCACTACGACTACGCCCTCGCCTGGAGCTCGCCGAACCTCGACCCGGACCTCCTGGCGCAGAGCATGTGTGGCGTGTTGGATCTAGAGGCCTCGGGGAGCCTCACGGCGGGCGGCAAGGCGGGAGTGAAACAGACTCGGCCGCTCTTCAATTCCGAGTACACGGTGGGGCTCGGGACCCTGCTGGACTTGATGTAGCCACCATGGATCGGCGGGCCGCGGCGCGGCCGACGGGAGCGGTCCCTCGATGATCGGCAAGCGCCCCCTGGTGGTCATCGCGTGCGTTGCGCTCCTCCTCGCCGCAGGGGTGGCTGTGCTCCTCCTTCGCTCGCAGCCCGCTCCCGCGGCGAGCGGAGCGGCATCGGCTGGGCCCCCGGTGCGGGCTCCGTTCGCCTTTCGCTGGCCAGCGGGCACGGTCTACCAATACGGCCTTTCGTTCGAGGTAGACGGAGCGGTCGCCCCGCCGAGCTCGGACCGGCAGTCCGCGCTCTCGACCTCCCTCGCCCTCACCGCCGAGCTTGCCCTCCGTTCGTACGGCAGGCTCGAGCGGAGCGGCGACTACGTGCTCGGTGTGCGACTGACGAGCCTGACGAAGTTGGACCTCACCTTCGGCGAGGAACCCGTCCTACCCGACGGTGGACGGTCGTTCGTGGGCCGGGAGCTCGCCCTGGTGGTGGGCCCCGATGGCACGTTTCGCAGCCTCCACGTCGCCGCCGACGAGCCGCCCATGCTCGTCAATGTCTTACGTTCCTTGCTCGGCGCGCTGGAGGTCGTCGTGTCGGAAGGGAAGACCTGGGCGGTTTCGCAGACGAATGCCACAGGTGACGTCCGCGTCCTCTACGAGGTCCGCGCGGACGACCCCGAGAGTCTAGGTCTTCGCCGACGCGCGATGCAGTACACGCGCCTCGCAGCTGGTCCCGTTCTCGGCGACGCCACCGCGGACGTCAGCGGCGCGTTCGAGGTCGTCTTGGATCGGGCCGGTCACGTCGAGCGCATCGAGGGGCGCGAGCGGCTCTCGGCCAAGCGGGCCCAGGGCAACCCAGCCTTGCGTCAGGATACGCGGCTCGAGTTCCGGCTCCTCTCGATCACCCAGGTCGCTCCCGAACCGAGCGCCGACCAGCGTCTCGTCGGGCTCAAGAGCACCGGGCTCGGCGACGTCACCACCTCGGGGGAGATTGAGGATCGCCTCCTGGAGCAGCGAGCGGGAGAGCTCACGATGGAGCGGATCGTCGAGGACCTGCTCGTCTACGGTCCTGCGCCCGACTTCCCCGACGCCGGTCGCTGGATGTGGCAGGCGACGGGCTTTCTGCTCCTGCACCCCGAGAAGTGCCGCGACTTGGGGCGCGTGTTCAAGAAGCCCGAGATGGGCGGCCGCGGCCGGGGGCGCGTGCTCGACCTTCTGGCATCCACGGGCAATCCCGAGGCGCAGACCGTGCTGCGCGAGCTTCTGGAGACGAAGGAGGCGAGAGGGTCGGACCACTACGCCACGCTCGTGCAGCGCCTCTCCCCGGTGCAGCGTCCGACCTCGGAAACCGTGGAGTACCTGCGCGACAAGGTCGAGCAGGGGGACGGGAAGAACACGTTGGCTGCCGCCCACGCCCTGGGGGCGGCGATCGGCAATCGGTGGCAGGCCGAGGGGGGAGCGGTGGACGCCCGCTCGGCCGCGCTCTTGCGCCAGGGCTTGGCCGCTGCCAAATCGCCCCAAGAGAAGGCGGATTGGCTGGGCACGCTGGGCAATGCGGGGCTCGTCGAGGACGTCCCGCTCATCGCGGGCCATGCTACGGACGGCGATCGGGACGTGCGCGAGGCTGCCGCCAATGCGCTGCGCAAGACCCAGGCGCCGGCGTCGGAAAGCGCCCTGCTCGGGCTGGCCTCCGACGCTGACTCGCGCGTGCGTGACCGCGCGCTGCACACGCTGACGGAATACAAGCTCGCGCCCGCCCACCTGGACGCGCTGCGCCAAGCCGTGGCTTCCGGCGCCCTCCCGCAGCGGAACTATCCTATGCTGATGACCCTGTTGGAGCAGAATCGGCACCAGCCCGAGGCGGTGATGCGCGTGCTGGCGGCGATGCTCGAACAGAACGTGGCCGACCGACGCCTGCTCCAGCGCATCCGCGCTCCGCAGAAGAACCTGACGACCGCTCGCTGATGGGCCGGCTGGGCCGCGCTCAGAACCGCACCTCGACCCCGAGGCTCGGCAGGATCAGGGGACCGAACGCGCTCTCCGAGCGGCCGCGATGTCAGCGATCACTGGGTCCGGAGCCTGCTGCTCGACGTCAACCGCGCATGCCACGCCTGTCACCGCGTGGACGAGGAGGAGCTTCTGGCGCGGGTCGACGCCACCCCGGGGCGGAACCATGGCCTCCTCGAGTGGAGTGGAGCTACCGTCGAGCGTCTGAGCCAGGCCGTGGCCGACGCCAAGGTCGGCGGGGCCACGCCCGAAAGGTCGCTCCCGCCCCCGGTGGCCCCTGGCAACCACTGGCAGCACTGCCCGCCAGGCCAGCCGCCTACCCGATGCCGGACCCTGACCGAGCTTCCCGGCCCCTCAACCCGCGGCGCGCCCAGCGAGCCGCCAATCGAGAGTGCGAGGGTCGGTGGCACACGGGCCACGCTGGCGCTTCTGCGCTATCATTGGCTCCTCGTGGAGAAGGTCCTGCGCGTCTACGACACCTTCGAAGCGGCGGAAGAGGCCGACCTCGACGAGTGGCTTGCGGTACCGCAGGTGGAGCGGCTCCGCATCGGCGAGGCTCTACGCGAGGAGGCGTTCCCCCACCATGAACCGGGATTTCAGAGAGTTCTTCGCCTCGTTGAACGCGAGCCAGGTCGAGTTCCTGATCGTGGGGGGAGTGGCGTATAACTTCCACGCGACCCCGCGGGCGACGAAGGACATCGACGTCTGGGTGCGTCCCACGACGTCGAACCTCGGGGCGTTTCTGGAGGCATTGACTCGCTTCGGGTTCGATCACGGTCTCGATCCAGAGAGCCTCGCTCGTGATGCACGTGTGCTCATGCTTGGACGCGTCCCCAATCGAATCGACGTCCTTACCAGACCGGCTGGCGTCGAATGGACCTCCTGCTGGGCCCATCGCGTCTCTGCGGAATACGACGGCGAACCCGTGTCGTTTCTCTCTCTCCCCGATCTGATCGTCGCGAAGCGCGCCGCTGCGCGACCCCAGGATCTCGCAGACGTCGCCAAGCTCGAGCGGATCCTACAGCGGGAGAAGCATTGAAGTCTCCACCGTCTGCGCCCCGGCGGGCGTTGAAGCGTAGGTACGTTCTTCTAGCGGCGCCTCTGCCACGATCTGCTTCCGGTTCGGCGCTCCAGGTTCGTTGATTCTTCGCGGTCATCAACCCGATTGCTGCTCTACTGCGGCCCTGATATCTTCCTCTGCGTTCTGGGCCCCGGACGAACGCATGGTCGATCTGTCGAGTCTTCGTGATGCGATCCTCGATGGTGATGCCGCAGCGGCGGCGACCGCGGCTTCGGCGGCGCTCGCGGGGGGCGCGAGCCCGCTCGAGCTGGTCGAGCGAGCGATCGGCCCGGCGATGGATGAGGTCGGCCGCCTCTTCGAGGAGGGGGAGTACTTCGTCCCGGAGCTGCTCGTCTCTGCTCGCGCCACCAAGCAGGTCTTCGAGCTCATCCGACCGCTGCTCGCCCAGGCGGGGGTCGCATCTCGGGGGCGGGTCGTGCTCGGCACCGTTCAGGGCGATCAGCACGACATCGGAAAGAACCTCGTCGCCGCCATGCTGGAAGGCGGTGGGTTCGAGGTGGTCGACCTCGGCGTCGATGTTCCCCCGAGCCGGCTCGTTGCCGCTGTGGCGGAGCGCCAACCCGACATTGTCGGGCTCTCCGCGCTCCTCACCACGACGATGCCGGCGATGGCCCAGGCGGTGAAGGCGCTCGCGGATGCGGGCCTCCGCGAGCGTGTCCGGGTGATGGTCGGCGGGGCGCCCGTGACGCAAGCGTTCGCGGAGTCCATCGGTGCGGATGCGTTCGGGGCGAACGCGAACGCGGCGGTGGATGCCGCCAGACGGCTCGTCATCAGCCCCGGCTGAAGGGAACCCACGATGAACGCGATGGTGGAGCGACTCATGCCGTGACCCGTGGTCACCGACGGCGCGTTGGGGATCGAGCTCCAACGTGCAGGTCTGAGTGCAGGGGATTGTCCCGACGGCGATCGTGGCAGCGGAGGGCACGTCTCGCCGCGTCAACGGTCCGTTGCGGAGATGATTACGTTACGCAACTTTTTGGTGAGGTCAACTCGTGCTCTTGACTGTATTCCCCCAGTGCCGCGCTTGTTCGGCCGCCCCGGGGCGCCCGGCCCGCCGCGGAACCGATCAGCAGCCGCGAACGCGGGTGAAGTCGACGCCAGCGCCGCCGCGACTGTAGGCCCAGATCACATCACCGTCGGGGGTCGCGACGAAGTCGGTGAAGCTGTCGATCGGAGCCGGTACCGCCACGGGACCCTCCACGACAGCCCCCTGCGGGTCGATGACCTCGAGCAGGAGTGACTTCGAGGCCGGGGAAGACGAACCGGGATCCGGTGGGAGCATCGCCCGCGCCGAGCTCGGTCACCCCGATCTCCTCGTTCTCCTCCGCTCGCCAGGCGAGCAGAAGGTCGCGCCACCATTGCCTTTTGTCCCATGACGTTCGGCTCGCCCGTACAAGTTCGGGCGGACCTCTGGGGTCGAGCGAACCGGCGACCAGGGAGTGATCCGCGACGAACCCCTCGAGACACCATGGTCTGTGGCACAATGTTTACCCGTGCCGCTGCGGAGTCCATCGCGCCCACCGGCCGTGGTGAGGGACCTTCCCGGACCGCCACGCGGGGGCGGCCGCACCGAGGCGTCCACCGAAGAGGGTCCATCGAAGAGGGAGCTGGTGCTCCGCTTCCGGGCGGGCAGCCGAGAGGCCGCGGGCGTGCTCTACGACCGTCATGCGCGCATGGTGCGGGGGGTGCTGCTCCGCGCGATGGGTCCGGACCAGGAGATCGAGGATCTGGTGCACGAGGTGTTCGTGCAGCTCTTCAGCGCGCCGGGTGCGCTGCGAGAGCCCGAGAAGGTGGGGTCGTTCCTCTTCGGGATGGCCCTACGCGTGGCGTCGGGGGAGCTCCGCCGCCGGCGCGTCCGGCGTCGGGTCCTGCTCACGGCTGACGGAGACGTCCCCGAGCGGGCAGCTCCCCCGCCGGACTCTGCCGCCCGTCGGGCCGTGCTCGCTCTTCATCGGATCCTTGATGACCTAGAAACCCACGATCGACCGGCAACACCACGGCGGACGTGTGGATTGGCGACCGTGTCACCGGGAAGACCTCGATGCAGCTCGCTCTGCTCGAGATCGAGGCGATCCCCTGGCGGAGCTCCGCAACGTGGTTGGGGATCGTGGTGGGGGCGGGCGCGCATCGCCTGGCCGTCGCCGGTGACGCCGAGCCGCCGTACTTCGGACGACGCGCGTCCGTCGGGACCTTCGTAGCCGACGTCGGGCCGGAGCTCGGCCTCGTCCTCGCTGCAGAGTCCACGAAGCCGCTGTACGACCCGCTGGCGAGGTGGAGCCCGTCTCCCAGCCGGCGGGCACCGGCGAGTCGCGAACGACCGCGACCGGATCCCCTAAACTCCGAGGCGATCTCCTGCTCCACGAACGACCGTGGCACCTCGACGTGCGCGTCGTCCTTGGGCCGTCGCACCGAGAGCTGGTTGGCTAGCAGATCGAACGGATCGGCGAGGTAGACCGTCGCGCCGCGGTTTGCCAACTCGAACACGCGAGTTGCGTCGGCCACGCGTTCCGGTGTCGGCAGGCCCTGCGCAGCGGTGAGCAGGTTGAGCTCTTTGCCGCGCCACTCGACCACGGCCATTGGTACGGAGCGGGGCTCCGGACGTTCCCTCACCTTGGCGCCGGACGCCTCGAGCCGCGCGAGCAGCTCCTCCTGGAGCGCTCTCGTAGCTCGGGCTCATCCCGCACCCGCGACCTCGCTGGAACGAGGCGGCAACGACCAGGATCGAGCAGCCGCATGCGGGCGCGTTCCCACCCGCACGTCACGGTGGCCGCTCACTCCCGCGGCAGCCACTGCGAGACACGGACCCAGTCGATCCGCAGCTCCTGGGGATAGTCGGCGGCGACCGGCGCTTGATCGAAGCCCCCGAGCGCGAGGTTGAGCCGAAGGTGGAAGGGCTGTCGGAACGGATCGATCCCGTCGGGCAGGTACAGGTTCGCCGGCGGCAGCGCGAGCGTGCGGACCTGGACGTCGTCCACGTACCAATCGATGCGCGCGGGCCCCCACTCGACAGCGTAGACGTGCCAGTCCTCGGGCGCGACGACGGTGGCGGGCTCTCCGGTGACGACGCCGTGGGACACGCTGCTCGTGGTCTCGTCCCACACCCCGTAGCTGACGGCGCCGAGCACCTGCCCGGGTACCTGACTCTGGAGGTTCGCGATCGTGATGTCGCCCCAGGCCGGCCAGGTGCCGCTGTAGCAGGGATCGGGGTCGATGCAGGTGTTCACCGCCGGCGCCGGCGCCTCGGGGAGCATCCAGAACGCCGTCGAGCAGCCGCGCCCGGAGGGCGCCGCGAGCCGCGCCTCGACGCGCCCGAAGGTGAACGCGAAGCGCCCCTCGGTGTTGACCGAGCCAGAGGTGTATGCCGCGCCTTCGTAGTCTTCGGCGCGCGCGGTGAGCACGAGCGCGTCGCCCTCGATCCGGACGTTCTCGGGGCGATCGGTGTAGGTCTGAGGCTCGTCGTTGCGGATCCCCGCGCCGATCTCGTAGCCGAAGGCAGACGGGTCGAGCGCGTCGTCCGCGAACTCCTGGGCGAAGACCGGACGTCGCTCGAGGCGCACCCCGGCGCTGCTGGCGCAGTAGCCGTCGGCGCCGCAGCATGCGTCGAGGCTAAGGTTATTGCAGTCCGAGTCTTCGCGGCACTCGAGCCAGTGGGTCGAGCTCGTCGTCTGGGGGCCGACGGAGCCACCGCAGGCGCTCGCAGCGAGCGCCACGGCGGCCGCATGGCCGTGGCGGACGAGCCCCCGCGCGGCACGGCGCGGCACGGCGCGGAGGGGTGAGGGGGTCCGTGCCTCCATGATCGATGGCTCCCAGGGTAGCCTTCCTTGGCCTGGTCCGGCAGTGTCGATCCTGGCACTGGCTTGGGCGCGCCGAGTGGGCGACAATTCCGCTCGGCCCTTGTGCCACACCGCTCGGAGGCCCCGTGAACGCCCATGTCCTCGTGGATGCCGTCGTCCAGCAGACGATGGTCTTCATCGCCCAGCTTGCCACCGCGGGGGGAGGTCGCGCGCCGCTGGCCCAGGTGGCCGACCAGGTCTTTCTCGAGCTTTCGGCCGAGCTGCAGAGCCAGGGGGTCACCAAGAAGGTCATCGCCGACATGTTCGGGATGGCGCTCCGCACCTACCACCGGAGGATCCAGGCGGCGCGACAGAGCCGCACCGAGGTGGGGCGGAGCGTCTGGGAGGCGGTGTTCGAGCACATCCGGACCCACGAGCCCGTGGCCGGCGTCGAGATCCATCGCCGGTTCGTCCGCGACGATCCGGAGGTCGTCTCGGGGGTGCTCAACGACCTGGTGAGCTCGGGCCTCGTCTACCGCGCGGGGCGGGGCGACGGCGCGGTCTTCCGTGCCGCCGCCGAGGCGGACTTCGCCGCCGCCAACCACGGGTCGAACGACACCTGGGACTGGTTGGTGTGGCTCGCCGTCTACCGGCACGGGCCAACGACCGCAGTCGAGATCCAGACGCAGGCGCGGATCCCGGAGGCGGTTTGTCGGGAGTCGCTCGAGCGCCTCTCCGCGGCGGGGCGGGTCGCCACCGACGACACCGGCGGGGAGCCGCGCTACTCGAGCCAGATGCTGGAGGTCCCGCTCGGGGAGTCCCGGGGCTGGGAAGCGGCGGTGCTCGACCACTTCCAGGCCATGGTCGCCGCCATTACGATGAAGCTCCGTGACGGGGCCACGCGGGCGGATCTGCGCGACGCCATCGGCGGCTCCACCTGGTCGCTCGACGTCTGGCCGGAGCACCCGCTCCGCGAGGAGGCGCGCTCGACCCTGGCGCGGGTGCGTCGCGAGGTGGAGGAGCTCCGGCGGCGCATCGACGAGCTCGCGCTGCCGCCTCCGGAGCCGGAGCTGCGCGAACGGGTGGTCTTCTATGCCGGGCAGTACGTGCGCTCGCCGTGAGCTCCTGCCGAGGGGTAGCGGTGTGCGGGCCTCGCTGATGCGGGCCATGGCGCCGACCCAGAACATTCTGCCCTGTCTGCGGTGACGATTCTGGCACTCCATCACGGTGCGACTCCGGTCGCTGGTCGAGTTCGCGGGTGGGGGCCAGGGTGCGAATCGCGACCGTGCTCCGGGCCCGGTCGATGGAAAGGTCGGCGATGAAGAGCCTCGCGCGGTTCACGGAGCTGGGAGTGGCAATGCTGGTGGCTGCGGTGGGGTGTGGAGGCCCGAGCGGCGACGGGGCTGCCTTGAGCGGACCGCCCATCGGGGGGGACGGGGTGGGAGGCAGCGCCAGCCCGACGGTGAGCGGTGGCGCGCCCGCCAATGGCGGGGCAGCCGCGACCGGGACGTCGAGCTCGACCGGTGGCGACGTCGGGATCGGCGGGCTCCCGGCGACGGGGGGCGAGGCCCCGGCCGGCGGCTGGTTCGCGACGGGTGGCGTGACCGCGACCGGCGGCGTGGGCCCGAGCGGCGGTGCGGTGTCCAGCGGTGGCGCGCTCGCGACGGGCGGGACACCGGCGACTGGCGGGGCACCGGCGACGGGCGGGGTGGACGCGACCGGGGGGACACCCGCGACCGGCGGGGTGCCAGCGACCGGAGGGATGCCCGCGACCGGCGGGACGCCGGCGACGGGCGGCGCGATCGGGACGGGAGGCACCGACAACCCGGCGCCGACCGCGCGCGATGCGGCCGCGGCGATGGGAAGGGGCGTGAACCTCGGCCAAATGTTCGAATCGACCCAGCAGCCGCGCACGCTCGCCGCTGCGAGCGCCAAGATCGACGCCTACTACGCCAAGGGCTTCCGCTCGGTCAGGATCCCCATCACCTGGACCGAGCCGGTGGGCGGGGATCGGCTGGTGAACGACGCCAACGTGGGCGACGTGAACCGCGGCCACGCGCGGCTCGCCGTCATCGAGCAGGTGGTCGACTTCGCGCTCGCCAAGCCCGACCTGTACGTCATCGTCAACGCCCACCACGAATCCACGCTGAAGACCCAGAGCCGCTCGTCGGTCCTCGAGCGGCTCTGGCAGGACATCGCGGAGATCTTCGCCGACCGGGACCACCGGCTGATCTTCGAGCTCTTGAACGAGCCCCACCGGAGCGACGCCGACAACTCGCCGATGCCGGCGGCGGATCTGCGCGAGATGTCCGCGCTGGCCTACGCCAAGATCCGCGCGGTCGACCCCCACCGCATCTTGGCGATCGGCGGCAACCAGTGGTTCGGGGCCGGTGAGATGGCCCAGGTCTGGCCGAGCCTCGAGGGCGTGGGAGACGGTCAGGACGCGTACCTGATGGCCACCTTCCACCATTACGATCCCTGGACGTTCTGCGGCGACAACCAGGGGAGCTACGACGACGCCTGGACGGACGACAACCTCTCGGGTCCGATCGACGCGATGCTCGACTGGGCGAGCTCCGTCGGCGGCGGGATGCCGGTCTTCATCGGCGAATGGGGCGTCGGCTGGGGGAGCCGCTATGACCTGATGCAGTGCAACAACATCCGCCAGTGGTACCAGAAGCTCGACCACGAGTTCGCCGTGCCCCGCGGCGTCCCCACCGTGGTCTGGGACGACGGCGGCTGGTTCAAGATCTTCGACCACGGTTCGAACGGCTTCGACAACAATCTCGTCGATTGCATCGGCGGCGACTGCGCCTGGGACGGCGCCGACCGCTTCAACGACGGCTGCCGCTAGCGCGCCCCGCGATAGCGGGGCCGACGGTGCCAGTCCTGACACTGGGAACCCCTTCGGTCGCGCTGCTACCACAGATACGGCTGCCGCGAAGGGTGCGGCCAGGGACCAGCAGAAGGAACCCCCATGAAGCTTCGACATGCCGCGGCCATGGCATGCGCCGTTGCTGCTACCGCCTGGGGCATGCGTGCCAACGCCACGAAGAGCGCCGAGTTTGCACGACCATGTCCTACCAGTACGGTCGGTTCGAGGCCAGCGTCCGCTTTCCCGCGGGCTCGGGGGTCATCGGGGCCTTCTTCCTGTGGAAGGACGGCTCGGAGGTCGAGGGGACCTTCTGGAACGAGCTCGACATCGAGAAGGTCGGCGCGGACTGCGCGCTCGATACGAACGCGTTCTACGGCAATCCCGAGCGGGTCCACACCATGTCGATCCCAGTCACCGCGGATCTCTGCGCCGGGTTTCACACGTACGCCTACGAGTGGACGCCCGAGTACATCGCGTGGTCCCTCGACGGGGTCGAGATCCGGCGGGAGACGGGCGAGACCGCCGCCGCGTACGCCGAGAACGCGACCGAGGGGATGCAGATCCGCTTCAACCTCTGGCCGGGAAACGCCAGCTTCGGCGGTGTGTTCGACCCGAGCATCCTCCCGGTGTACCAGCAGATCGACTGGGTAGAGTACTCGTCCTACGCGAACGGCAGCTTCGAGCCACTATGGCGCGAGGACTTCGACGCGAGCACCGCGCCGACGGGGTGGACCGAGGGGACCTGGGACTCCCCGAAGGGGCTGTCGACGCGCTCTCCTGCCAACGTGAGCTTTGCGGACGGTTTCGCGATCCTCGCGCTGACCGACGACGCTGCAGCGGGGATCGGGGGAGCGGGCACCGGTACGGGCGGTGCTGACCCGACCTCGGTGGGCGGCTCGACGGCGACGGGCACCGACGTCTCGACGGCGACCGGGGGTAGTGCCACGGCTGCGCCGCTCAGCCAGGGGAACGACGGGGGCGGCTGCGCCCTTCACGGCGGCGCGGCGCGACCGCGTCACGCCGCCGGGCTCGGGGCGCTGCTCGGGGCCATCCTCCTCGGGCGGGCGCGGCGAAGACGGACAGCAACGGGACGGGGGAGGCAGTCATGAGGGCGAAGTGGCTCACGCTGCCCGGGGTGCTCGTGGTCGCCACGTGCATCCCGAGCGTGGCGCTAGCGGACGCGAGCGCGGAGCTCTACACCACCCGATCGTACCTGTACGGCCGCTTCGAGGCCCGGATCCGCTACGCGGCCGGGGATGGGGTGGTAAGCTCCTTCTTCCTGTGGAAGGTGGGCTCCGAGGTGGCGGGCGCGTTCTGGAACGAGCTCGACTTCGAGAAAATCGGCGCCGACTGCCAGGTTCAGACCAACGCCCTTTACGGCAACCCCGCGGCCGTTCACAAGGGGATGTACTCGGGCGGCGATCTCTGCACCGCGTACCACGACTACCGGTTCGAGTGGACTCCGACCTACATCGCCTGGGCCGTCGATGGACAGGAGATCCGACGCGACACCGGCGAGACGGCGACGGCGTTCGCTCAGCACGCCACCGAGGGGATGCGGATCCACTTCAACGTCTGGCCCGGCGACGAGAGCTTTGGAGGAGACTACGATCCGTCCATCCTGCCCGTTTACCAGTACATCAGCTGGGTAGCGTACTCCTCGTACGACAACGGAGCCTTCGATCTCGAGTGGCGTGAGGACTTCGACGGGGAACTGCCGAGCGGTTGGGCGCTCGGCGATTGGGGGTCGCCGAAGGGCAGATCCACTCACAACCCCAACAACGTTGGCTTCGTGGACGGGATCGCGGTGCTCGCGCTCACGACCGACGGCGCGACGGGATCGCCTAGCACCGTGCCGCCTGACGGCGCTGGGACCGGCGGCGCCAGCAGCGGCGGGACGAGCAGCGGCGGGACGAGCAGCGGGGGCGGCGCGGCCACGGGTGGCACCAGCGGCGGCGGCCTGGCAACCGGTGGAGCCGGCACCGGCGGCACGGGCGACGGTGGCATGGAGGGCGGCGGCGCCACCGGTGGCCTGGCAACCGGTGGTGCCAGCACCGGCGGCTTTCCTACGGGCGGCGGGCCCGGTGGCGGAGCGTCCAGCGGCGGCGCCCCCACGGGCGGGATCTCCACCGGGGGCACTGGCGTCGGCAGCACCGGCGGCATCAGCGCCACGGGTGGCCTGAGCGCCGGCGGCACCTCGACAGGGGGCGCGGCCAGTGGCGGCGGACCGGGTGGCTCGACGAGCGGCGGCAGCATGCTGGGCGGGAGCAGCGCCACCGGAGGCGTCACGCCCAGCGCTACTGGCGGCGTGAGCCAGGTCGATCCCGGTGGCCCCGATGGTGCGAGCCCGCTCGGTGCCGAGTCGGAGGACGCCGGCTGCGCCTGCCGAGCGCGGCCGAGCGGTGAACGCGAGGGTTGGGGCCGCGTCCTCGCGATGCTGGCGCTGCTGGTCGGGTGGCGTCGGCGCAGCTCCTCAGCCCGTCCACGACCAGGCGCTTGCTGAGCCGATGGGCGCCGATCAGTACCGCCACCGTTGCGGTCGCTCCCGGGTTGCGGCCACGCCCGGTCCGAACGCGTCCCCTGGCACTCCCACCGGACGTTCCAGCTCGGGCTGGATGGAAAGCGCCGCGTTGGGCCTCATACGAAATCGATCCCACCATGGAATACACAAACACACCCGGCGCCTCTGCCCGCCTCACCCTCGCCAGGTCGTGGACGGATACCATCGGACGAAGCTGCTCCGCGGCAGCGCGGCGACCGGTCCGGTGGTGACGAGCGGGGACGTCCTGGCAATGGTATCCTTCGCGGCACGATGAGGACGAATTGGATTTGTGGGTTCGCGGCGGCGCTGCTGGCGCTGTCCAACGGATGTGGCGGAAAGAGTCGTTCCGATCCCTCCAGCAGTGGAGACACGAGCGGCGGGGATGCGGGCAGATCGGGCACCGGTGGCAGACCCGCCGACGGAGTACCGACCGGGGGTGACGACACTCCAGGCGGCGCGACCGGGGGCAGCGAGGCGGGAGGCACGATCACTGGTGGCGGCGGGTCCGGCGGGGTGCCCACGGCTGGCGGCAATACGGGAGGGGAGGGTACCGGAGGTATCCAGGCGGCAGGTGCACCCTCGGACGGGAGCGGTGCGGACGGCGGGGCTTCGACCGGTGGCAGCAGCGCAGCGCTGATCGGCGGCAGCAGTGCCGGTGCGGTAGTCGGCGGCAAGGGGGGCGACGAACCCGGGACGGGCGGAGTGGAGACTGGCGGCACAGGCGCGCAGGGTGGAGTTGGCGGAAGCGGGGGGAGCACCCCGGTCGACGCTTCCCTCGAGCTCGACCGGTCCCGGATGGACTTCGGCACCATCGTGCTTGGGGCCACCGCGACGGACACGTTCACGGTGACCAACCGTGGGGCATCCACTTCCGGCATCCCTCGCATCAGCCTGTCATCCAGTGGTCTGGCCGATTCCCTAACCACTACCGGATGTGACGCGGCGCTGGCTCCGGGTGAATCCTGCTCCCTGACGATCAGCGTCACTCCCGCCGAGCTGGGTCTGTTCGACACCTTCGTCACCCTCACGGCCGAGCCGGGTACCGACCCATTCCTGTCCGTCTATGTGGTCGGGCGAGCGAGTGGCTTCGAGGTCTTGCCGCCCTCTCTCGTGGAGTGGGGCGACGTGCCGCCGGCGGTCCCCATCCGGCACACCGCCACCGTGACTGCCACGATCCCCCTCACCGATCTCCACCTGTGGACGGTCGGGGACGAGTTCTCCATCGACGCCTCCGCTACCACGTGCACGGATACGCTCGCGGCGGGCGCTTCGTGTGTGGTGGTGGTCGAATTCCTGGCACCGGATCTCGGCTGGAGGAGCGGCATGCTCGGCATCCGAGCTGGTGGCAGCTCCGGCCAGATCGCGACGGTCCAGTTCGAGGCGAACGTCACGGGTGCCAACGACCTGGCCGTCGAGCCAGAGGACCCGCCGCCGTTCGTTGCCTACTATGAAGAGACGACCGATCCCGTCGTCTTCACGGTGACGAACGTGGGCGAAGCCCCTTCGGGAACGATCATTTCGTTTCTCGTTGGTGAGTTCGCCAACGAATACGCCATCAGCGACACCGACTGCACGATCCTCGGGCCGCAGGAGACGTGCACCGTCTCGGTGGTGTGTAGCCCGCCGATGAGCGCATCCGGTGCTCCAAGAGACGCCGTTCTGTCGATCACCGATGGCAATACCCACCTGTCCGTTCCCGTCACGGCCCAAGTGACCTTCCGGGATTGATGGGGTCTCGCCCCGCGATCACTGCGCGGTGACGGTCACTTCCGATCCACCGTGTGCTGTCGGCACGAGTGCGTGACGGCGTTTTGCGGCGCAGAGTAGCCTGAAGGCGCGGGCGCCCGTGTGACGGCGCGGCACCGCACGGCTCGAGGAGGGCCACGCGGCCGGACCCTCGCCCGAGGCGAGGGGTCGCACCGAGCGAGCCAGGTCGTTCGCGCAGTGTCGGCGCGCGCCGGCAGCTGAAGTCGCGACGGCACCGGTGGACGGAGCCAACGTCGGACGCTCTGCCCGATCAGTTCGCCGGATTGGCGGCTACGCCGCCCGCGGTTCGGTGCATTGCTTCGAGCGTTTCGCGGAAGCTCCAGGGCAGCCACGACTTCGGGTTTTCAGATAGGCGAGGCGTTTCTGGGCGGAGAGTCCCTGAGCCTGACAGGTGGCTTCGTTGCGAAAGACGCGGCGCAACTGATCGAGCACGTGCCTGCACTCACCCACCGGCACTCGCGCCTTCGTTGCCCGCAGCCGCGTCAGCCGTCGGTGGTTCTGAGGCCGGCAGCGGCTGGTTCGCGGCAACTCCAGCCGCGACGACAGCACTGGTCTTCTCGCTGTTGCGCAACCCGAAGAGACGTTGGAGTCTCGCTATCGAGGCGCCGCGCTCCTGGGCCACGCGAATGAGCTCGCGATAGCTCTCCAGTAGCCGCTGCAGGCACCCGAAGTGCTCCTCCCCGAGCGCGCTGCGCGCGGC
>JAFGBI010000107.1 GCA_016933275.1 Polyangiaceae bacterium
ACCGAGAAGAACCCAACCGAGAAGAACCCAACCGAGAAGAACCCAACCGAGAAGAACCCAACCGAGAAGAACCCAACCGAGAAGAACAGGCATCGGCGGACACCATGGCGTGTTCTTCGGGACGAGGCCCTCCTCGCCAAGCCTCCCCGCCCGAAAACGACCGCTCCCTTTTTCGCCGCCGCTACCCGAAGACCCCTACGCGGTCGCCCGAAAGAAGGGTATGCTAAAGAGGTTTTCTGGGATTCGTCTGGCGGTGAAGCCTGCGTGACTGGAAGAAGAAGCTCCTCCAACCAACCAAGGCTGCGCCCCGTGCAGGGCGGCGTTGCGTCCACCTCCTCAGGACGGCCCGTCGATGACGCGCTCATCGAGCCGGCACCCGCCTCCTCCCCGGACTATCGCGAAGGGGGTATCGTTGCCGAGAAGTACCGCCTGATCCGCAAGGTCGGCGAGGGCGGCATGGGCACCGTCTGGGTCGCGCACAACGAAGCCCTGGACGTCCCGGTAGCCATCAAGTTCATTCGCGCCGGCAAGGACGCGAATCGACACGTCAACCGCCTGACGCAGGAGGCGCGCGCGGCAGCGAAGATCGGACATCCGGCGATCCTGCGCGTCTTCGACTTCGGCAAGACGAGCGCGGGGGACCCCTTCATCGTGATGGAGCTGCTCCACGGTGAGGACCTTGCCGCGGTGCTCGACCGCCGCGGTTCGCTCCCCGAGCGCCGTGCCGTGCAGATCCTGCTACCGGTGCTGCACGCCCTCGTCGCCGCGCACGCCAAAGGGATCATCCATCGCGATCTGAAGCCCGACAACATCTTCCTCGCGGAATCGGATGCGGGCAGGATCCAGCCGAAGCTCGTGGATTTCGGGGTGGCGAAGCTCAACGTCCGGGGCTTCGAGCGACTCACCCAGTCTGGCGCGGTGCTGGGGAGCCCGGCCTACATGTCCCCGGAGCAGGCCCGCGGAAAGGACGTCGATCAAGCGGCGGACATCTGGGCGGCGTGCGTGGTGCTGTACGAGATGGTGACCGGTGCGTTGCCGTTCGAAGGGGACAACTACAACGCGCTCCTCTGGGCGATCCTGCACGACGAACCGACACCGACCAGCACCCACGGAGGTGGTGATCCACGCCTGTGGCGCATGATCCAGAAAGGTCTCGTCAAGGATCCGCGCGGACGCTGGGGGTCCATGCTCGAACTCGGCCGTGAGCTCGCCGCCTGGGTCTTCGAGCAGGGTCTGTTCGTCGACATCACCGGGAGCTCCCTGCAATCCACGTGGCTGCAGCGCGTGGAGCCGGGAGGCGACGACCCAGACGCTTTCCTCCGGTCGTCACGACCCGCCAAGGACGACCCCCGCAACACGGTGTCCGCGTCGAAGCCGCCCGGAGAGTTGCTCCGCAGCCTGACCACGGTGCCGGATCAGCTCGAGCGGGCCGCATCCAAATCGGCGGGACACCGGAGTCTCCTCTCCATCGCGATCGCGAGCACGGCCATGCTGCTGGGACTCGTGGCCTTCGTCGTGCAGTCCGAGTCCCCAGGGCCCGCGAGCGGCGACTCCGCCAAGGCAGAGGTGAGCGCGCTGCCGTTGGATGCCCCCCCGCAAGACGCACGTAGCAGGTCCGGCTCGGTCCCCGGCAACCCGCTCGGTTCGCCTGCTTCCCTGGCTACCGCCGCGCCCAAGACCTCGGCAACGCCCCCGCTGACGTCCGCTGCTCCCACCGGGAGCCGCATAGCAGCCCCGCCTCCCGCCGCGAACGCACCCCGGCCGCCGCGGCGGCTGAAGAATCCCTTCGAGCGGTGAGCCCGTGCAGCGTTTGCCGCGCGAGGAGCCGCCAGCGTGCTAGGCTCGCCTTCGGACAGGAGGGGCGGAGCGCGTGCGGACAAGTTACCCCATAGCCCTACTCGCCATCACCGCGGCAGCCATCTTGTCCGCAGGGCCAGCCGTCGCGCAACCATCGGCCGCGGCCCCCTCGGAACCGGCCGTCGCAGATGGGGAGCCGGCACCCGCGCCGACAGACGACCAGCCCGCACGAACCGAGTACGAACGGGGCGCGCAGGCCTTTGCAGCCGGCCGCTACCGTGAGGCGATCGAGCATTTCATCGCCACGAACCGCCTCTCGCCGAACCCCGCGCTCGCGTACAATATCGCGTTGGCATACGATTCGATGGGGGACTCGGCGAGCGCGCTCCGATACTACCGCGACTACCTGCGGGCCCTACCGCAAGCGGAGGACCGTACCGAGGTCACGGCCTCCATCCGGCGCCTCGAGCAACGCCTCGCGGAATGGGGCGTCCAGCAGCTCACCGTGATGTCGGACCCAGCGGGCGGCACGCTCTCGGTCGACGGTGCTCGCGTCGGCGTGACCCCGTGGACTGGAGAGCTCACCCCGGACAGCCACCACCTCGAAGTGACCCTCCCCGGATACTCGCCCGCCACCATCGAGGTGTCACTGGTCGAGGACCGCGCAATAGACGTGCGGGTCAACTTGCACGCGATCGAGAGGGCCGAAACACCCGCTGTCGAGAGCCCGCCACCCGAGCCAGCGCCAGCGCGCGAGAGCTACCCACCCCGCCCGCCCCGCCGGCTCGACACGGTCGAGGTGGTCGGCATCGGCGCGCTCGGGCTCGGCGTCGGTTCGTTGCTCGGCGCCGTCCTTCTCGAGCGGAGCCGCGCGGCAGCGGAGGACGAAGCGGTGGGCGCGGAGACCCAGATCGCCGCCGCCGCCGAGCTCGAGAGGATCGATCGCCGCAGAAACGCCGCTCGCATCGCGGCCGGGATCGGCGCGGGGCTCTTCGTGACGGGCGCTGCGGTCATCGCAATCGGCTGGACTTCGTCCAAGACGAACCAGCGACGAGGCACCAGGGTTGGCCTGGGCTGCGACGGGCAGGCGTGCGGCTTGACCGCCACTCAAACGCTCCCGTGAGAGGGGCCCCCGGACAGGCGACGAGACAGGTCCTTGAGACGCCAGGAGGCATCCGCGAATGAAGCCCCAGGCTGGCTTGGCGAGCCGCTGACGGAGACACCCGCACCGACAACACGGTCTCGCTCGGAGGCGATCACCAGCTCGGGGACGCGGGCGCCGATGGCGGTTTCCGTCACCCCGCCGCGGTGGGCACGAGTCCGCGATGAGACCGCGCGATCGACGGGAGGCCCTCTCAGATCGATTGGGTCAGAGGATCCGCGCGTCACGCGCGGATCTCGGGAACGCGGCAGATCGGCGCCGGAGGCGCCCGCCGCTCATCGAGCGGCGAGGAGGGGGAGGCCGCGTGTCGCGGCCGACGCGGGGGAGGGGCCGCCTCCCTCGCCGAGAAGGAACCTGGAGCAGCAATCAGGTTGATTGCTGCGTCAAATCAACAAACTGAGCCGGCGGAGCCGGAACCAGACAGGCCAGGCCGTCAGCGGTCAGCGGTCAGCGGTCAGCGGTCAGCGGTCAGCGGTCAGGTAGAACGTGGAGACCCGGATCGCTGACGCCTGATCGCTGA
>JAFGBI010000108.1 GCA_016933275.1 Polyangiaceae bacterium
AGCCTGATTGCTGCTCTAGCCTGATTGCTGCTCTAGCCTGATTGCTGCTCTAGCCTGATTGCTGCTCTAGCCTGATTGCTGCTCTAGGGAGTGTCTTCCAAAGGCCGGTTCGGGCCCGAGCCCGCAGGCACGACCCGTTGCCAGGAGCCCGAGCCCGAACTCTTCAGGGCCATCGCGGTCAGCATGGCGGTAATGCGAAGGAGTCGGGCCCGACCAAGGACATGAACCGATTCGTCGGCGAGGCGAAGCACCCCCAAAAGGTCGAGGATTGCTGCCGACTCGGTCGCCGAGCGGCGCGCGAAGCGGTCCGCCGCCGCGATCGTCCCGGAAGTGGACGATGCCGTACCAAGGCCGGACCAAGACCAAAGCATGGAAACCCGAGATTGGCCGAGAACGAGATTGGCCAAGCGAGACCCGAACCCATCAACCCGAACCCATTAGAAAGAGACGGCGGAGGTCTTTTTGTGTTGACGAGGACAAGATCTGAGGGTAGGGAGTGACACTGTAGCATTGTGTGCGCGCTTTCCCCCGCAGCGAGCTACAGCAAAGCCATCCAACCATCCACGTCATCCCCCCGGAGCCCCATGGCCCATGTGACCCGTTCCGCCCTCGCTGCCGCGATCACCGTCGCTGGCGTCGCCTTCACGACGACTGCTCAGGCAGCGCTCGTCGAGTATGACTTCGAGGCGTCCATCAACAGCGCCTATGGATCCAGCGCGGTACTGGACGCGAAGGGGATCCCCACGTCCGGCCAGTTGACCGGCTCGATTTCCTATGACTCCGAGGGTGGTGTGTCCACGTTCTGGGGCGACACCTTGGTCTACAGCTTCGGCGAGGGTGCGCTGGACCTGACGATCAACGAGGTGGACGTGGATGCGGAGGGTGTGTGGCTCTATGCCAGCGCCTACGCGGACACGGTCGCGGCTGGTGAAATTGGGTTGGACGAGCAGGTGTGGGTCACCCTCTATCTCCCGAATCAGGACGTGCGTGCGGGATCACTGCCCACGAGCCTCCAGCTGACGAATGGTGCCAGCATCACCGTCGCGACCTGCAACGCAGGGGTGAGGGCCGGACTGACCTCCCTCACGGCAAGCAACGCGGTACCCGAGCTCGATCCGGCGTCGGGAGCGGCTGCGTTCGCGTTGGTCCTGGGTGGTGTGGCCCTGATCGCCGCTCGGCGTCGGCGTCAGGTTCTCGAGGGGTGAGTTCGATTCCTCGACCAGCGCTCGATGAGGCGCTGCGGTACCCCATCGCCGGCCTGGTCGGCCTGTTGGTGTGCTTGGGCGTGGCTGCGTGTAAGAAAGGTCCGCCTCCGGATCCCCATTTTCTCGAGGGGGTACGGCTGGTCGAGTCCGATCCTCAGCGCGCCCTGACAGAGCTGGCGCAAGCAAGGGAACCAGAAGCGGGGCGGGTGCTGCTCGCCAAGGGCCTCGCCTACGAAGGGCTGCGAGAATACGTAGAAGCGGAGGCACAGCTCGAACGGGCGGTGAAGCTGGTGAATGAGCCTGGCTCGTGGATCCCACTGGCTCGAGTGCGGCTGATGCTGGGCAAGTTAGAGGGCGCCCGCGAAGTGGTGGACAGAATGGCCCCCAAGGTCCCCGCGGATCTTGGCACGCTCCTCCTCGAAGCGGTGCTCGCCAACGACGAGAAACGCGCGCGAGCGGCGTTGTCACACCTCAACGGCTGGCCGGAGGCCGCGCGCACCGATGCCGGACCGCCGTCGGTGCCCGCGGAGTTCCACTACGCACGAGCCGGGCTGCTCCATCGGCTCCGCGATCCGGCGGCGGCCCAGGCCGAGAAGGCCGCCGCCGAGCGCGCGAAGTTCACGGAGGATTCGGCTGCCGTCGCGCTGGCCACGCTCGCTGCTCGCGCCGGGCAGCGTGATCTCGCGCTGAGCGTGCTCGCCCGGGTCGCAGCGACGTCGCATGACCAGGTGGTACTGCGACAGAGCGCCGTATTGAGCCATGCGCTCGGCGCGCACGCTCTCACCGGCAAGGCCCTCGCTGTGTTGCCGGTCGCGGCCGATGATTCGGCGTTGCTCGCCCTCCGGGCCGAGCACCAGTACATGACCGGTGCCGCAGAAGCGACGCTCGCCCTGCGGCGAGCGGTCCAGGCGGTCAAGGACCCGCACGCCAGCGAGTACACGCGGCTCGAGCTCATGCTCGCAGATGCCTTGCTTCGTCAGGGCAAACGGGACCAAGCAAGGGCGGAGCTTGAGCGCCTGTCGAAACTCAACCCGAAGAGCCTCGAGACCCAGCTTGCGCTGTCGCGCATCGATTTGATCGAGGGCAAGGTCGCCGAGGCCATCGCGCGGTTGGCCCCCCTCGCGCGACCGGGCGCGCCGGCGGCCGCCTACGAGGTTCTGGCCGCCGCGGAGCTCGAGGCCGAGAAGCCCGATGCCGCACGCGGGCACCTGGAGGAAGCGCTGCGGCTATCACCGCAGAACCACCGAACGCTGTCGACCCTGGTGTCGCTCTACCTCAGGACGGGCAAGCGGGAGGACGCGGTATCCCGCCTTCGGGCAGCGATCCAGCGGGACCCGAAGCAGGCCGCAACGTGGCTCCTTCTCGCTGACGTCCATCGCGATCTGGGCAAGCCAGAGCTGGCCGAGACCGTGATCCGCGAGGCGCTCGGGACCTTGCCGCACTCCGTCCAGCTCTGGTCCGTGCTGGCGCACTCCCAGATACGCCGCCAGGCCGAGAAGGAAGCGCTCGACACGCTCCGCCAGGCCGAGCAGCACAACCCCAACGAGGTGCTGATCTCGGCGGAGATCGCGGCACTGCTGACCAAGATGGGCCAATCAAAGGAAGCCATCACCTACTACGAGCGGGTACTGAAGGTCGCGGAGGGAGACGTCATTACCCTCAACAACACGGCAATGCTCTATGCCGACCGGATTGGTAACCCGGCCAAGGCGGTCGAACTGGCGGAGAAAGCCCATCGCCTGGCCCCCGCGTCCCCGGCGGTGACCGACACCCTCGGCTGGGCCCTATTCCTGCGGAGCGGAAGCGGCGACCTCGAGCGGGCGCAGAAGCTGCTCGAGTCGATTGGAGCGAAATCGGCCGACGCCACCGTCAAGTACCACCTCGGCCGGGTGCTCATCGCAGCGGGCGATGGAGACCGCGGAAGGCTGATGCTGCGGGAGGCGCTGACGATGCCGGGCGAGTTCCCCGATGCCGAGGCGGCTCGACGAGCGTTGACCGAGATCCCCGGCGGCTCGAAAACGCCATAGGCTTGGCCGGCGGCCCCAGCGGAGGACGGCGGCCCCAGCAGCGGCGGTGGGTGAACCGATCGCGAAGTAGATCGTCGGTGGGTCGCACCGACGCCGCGGACAGCCTCGGTTCGAACCTGGTCAGGGCGGGGAGCGGGCGTCACCCCGCCGACCGGCCACTCGTGGCGGGGGCGGCAAGCTCGGGAGATGAGGCAGGTTGGTTCGTCGGCGTTTCCGCAGCAGACCCGGCGGGGTCCGGAACCACGGGGGCGTCGCCCACCACCGCGGGAGCGAAGGGTTCCTCTGCTGGCATCGCGGGTTCGTCCTCCTCGACAGGAACCAGTTCGAGAAGCGGTGCCGCACTGCTCGAGCTGGGCGCCGTGCGGGCACCTCCCAGCTGGGGTGGCGGCGAGGGGGGCACCGACCGGTCAAGCTCGGGAGTCTGCCACGCAACCTCTACGATCTGGCTGAGTGCCCGCTCGATGAGAGAGATATGTGCGCAGTGCGTGAGCTCATCGCGACCGGTGTAGGCCCAGACGTGAAGGCCCTTCTCGTCAACGGCGTTGACCTGCGTGAGAGATCCGAGCTGCCCGGTCGTCGGCTTTCGCTGTACACCGATCTCGCGCAGGAGAGCGTCCGCACTCAGCCCGACGGAGGGGTAGTCAACGGGGTCGACACGCGAGTGGGTGAGCACGAGGATCTTCTCCCCAGCGAGCGCCCTCCGCGCGTATTCTACCACTGGAGCGATGGTCAGCGTGTCGACCGAGGAGACACGCCCGCGCTGTCGCGCATCGATACCGTACCGGTACGTCGCGTGGAGGCTGTCGAGCAGGATGACTGCGTCGATCGAGTCGGCATCCTGCTTCAGAATCTGGACGATCGCACCATATCCTGCGCTCCAGGAAGACAGCGCGAAATGCCGCACGTGCGCCGCCGGATCAGCCGTGTGACGCTTCAACTCCGCGTCGATCGACCGCTTCAGGGTCTGCCATGCATCCGGCAATTTGAAGGCGTCGGAGTACGGACCACTGCCGAGACCCTTGTCGATGGCGACATAGACGATACCGCGCGATGCCTGAACCACCGTCTTTCGCACGGGATCGGCGCCGTGGAAATGGACGAGGACGTCATAGCCATGATCCAACGTCATCCCGCCACGTTGAGGGATGGCCATGCGCCCCTGGCTGGTCCTCACGTAAGACCGGTACGGACCGAGGCCAATACGGTCGGGTGGGTTGCACGCGTGGAATCCGTGACGGCGCTCCTCCGCGGTGATCTCGGGTACGCGACGGGGAGCCACCGCCGACGGCACCGTAGCCGCAGCGGTCACGGACGCCACGGGAACCGCCGACGGGGGGCTCGCCAGACGGACGGCGGGGGGCCGGGTCGCAGCAGCAGCCAAGCCAACGACCGCAACCGCGACCGCGGCGAGCCCGAGGGCCCGCCAATAGACCGGCGCGTCAACGAAGGAGCGTGCCACGAGAGACTACGACTTTTGCCCCGTCCGAACGCTCCGCGCAAGACGGGAGCTTCGCGTGTGGACCCGAGCCTGTAGACTACCCGCCGTTTGCTCCGCTACCTCCGCGCCCAATGGCTCATCTGGTCCATCCTCGCTGCGTACGGCGCTTGGTGGCTCTTCGGTCGCCTGGTCGGGCGAGCAAATCGTCGTGGATGGCTCGAGCGGCTCAACACGACGAGCGCCCGACGACTGGCGCGCGGATTCGCCCGCCTTGCTGGCGTCTACATCAAGCTAGGGCAGATCCTGAGCGTAGTCGCGACCTTTCTACCACGCGCCTATGCCGAGGAGCTCGAGCTGCTGCAAGATCAGGTCCCGCCGCAGCCATTCGAGGCGGTCCGAGCCCGCCTCGTCGAAGCGCTGGGACCGGAGGCGCTCGAGCGCTTCGCCGCCTTCGAGCGCCACCCGGTCGCGGCCGCTTCGCTCGCCCAGGTGCACCGCGCGACCCTGCTGGACGGTCGTGAAGTAGCCGTCAAGGTCCTCTACCCGGGGATCGAGCGCAAGATCGAGCTGGATCTCGCCGTCGTTCGTTCGGTGACGCCATTGCTCAAGCAGCTCATCCCCGTGACGCATCTGGAGCGGGTCGTCGAGCAACTCGCCAGCCTGCTCGCCCACGAGACGGACTACGCACACGAGCGAGCGAACATCACCCGCGTTCGCGAGCTGTTCGCCGATGACCCCGCCGTCCTGGTTCCCCACGTGATCGAGGAGCTGTCGCGGGGCAGCGTCATTGTGATGAGTTTCGAGCGGGGGGCCCGCGTCAATGATCGGGGGGCACTCGAGGCCATCGGCGTGGACCCGACCGAGGTGGCCCGGCTCCTGGTCCGGGTCTATGTGACGATGCTGATGGAACACCGCGTGTTCCATGCCGATCCCCACCCGGGGAATTTCCTCGTGCGTCCGGGACCGGTCCTCGTGATCCTCGACTACGGTGCCGTCGAGACGGTGAGCGTCGATCTCACCGAGGGAATGAAGGCGATCGCGCTGGGACTCGCGACCAAGCAGGACACCCTCGTCGTGCAAGGGCTCGAACGGATGGGGTTCTTGGCGGCCGATGGCGATCACTCGCTGGTTGCCGACGTCGCACGCGAGTACGTCTCGGTGCTCGGTGAGGTGGATATCGCAGACTACGGACGACTCGACGCGCGGGCGATCGAGCAGCTCGTGGGGTTCCGACAGGTCCGCGGTCGGCTCCGTGCCATCATGCGGAGTATTACCTACCCTCCCGGCTTTTTCTACGTCGAACGCGCGTTGTTGCTGCTCTTCGGACTGGTGGCGCAGCTCTGCCCCGAACAGGGGCTGCCCGGGCTTGTCCTGCCGTATGCCACGCAAGCCCTCGCACGCCGGCGGGCACGGAGCGTTCCGCCGCCAGAACCCAGCACGTCGTTCGAGTAGGCTCGGAAGCCCGAGTGCCGACCCAAGCCATTGGTGGGGCTTCGCCTAGAACACCGATCAGGTTGCCGACAGCAACGGCAGCGCTGGAAGCGCGTCCGTGCGAGGCGACGACGCGTTTCCAGCGCTGCCTCTGGCGAGATCTGCTGCCGGTTCGGTGCTCTAGGTTGTTGATTTGACGCAGCAATCAACCCGATTGCTGCTCTAGAGCGTGCCAGAGCTGGCGATCCAGGAGGTGCGTCGGACGTACCCGCATCGTCGCCGCGAACAGGTTCCCGCGAAGGTGTGGGTTGTCTCGGGAGAGCTCCACGAGGAGTTCCTTCACCCACTGCCGCTTCAGGTCGGGCTGCGCTGCGCGGCAACCGCACGGTATTACGGGGAGGGCGAGCTCGGTTGCCAGCGCCGCGACGTCCGCCTCGGCGGCGTAGGCGAGCGGTCGGATCACGATGTTTCGCCCATCGTCGGAGCGCAGGCGAGGCGGCATCGCCTTGAGCTGCCCCGAGAAAAAGAGGTTTAGCAGCAGAGTCTCCACGATGTCGTCGCGGTGGTGACCGAGGGCGATCTTGGTGGCGCCGAGCTCCACCGCTACGTTGTACAGGATCCCACGGCGCAGCCGCGAACAGAGCGCGCAGAACGTGTCGCCGGGTTTGACGCGCTCCTTCACGATCCGGTAGGTGTCCTCGCGAACGATTCGGTACGGGTATCCCTCACGCTGGAGGTGGTCCGTCACGACGCCCTCCGGATACCCCGGCTGCCGCTGGTCGAGGTGTACGGCCACGAAGGTGAAGGGAAACGGAGCGCGCCGGACGATGTGACGCAGAAGGTGGAGGAGAACGAGGGAGTCCTTGCCACCGCTGACGCAGACCATCACATGATCGTTCGGCTCGATCAGCCGGAAATCCGCGCTCGCTCGAGCCACCGCAGCCGCGAGCTTGCGCTCGAGACGCGCGCCGGTCATTTTGCCCGCTCCACGGCCCGCCGCACTGCACGGCGGAGCTCCACGAGATCCAGGGGCTTCTCGAGGCGATCGTTCCGCACCTTCGCGAGAAACTCGGCAGAGCGCGGCGTGAAGGCCCCACCCGTCATGAAGATGACGCGCTCTTCGACCCCCGGGCGGTCGCGCTCCAGCTCGCCGTACAGATCGACGCCACTCATGCCCGGCATCAGGAGATCACAGAGCAGCACGTCGAAATCCGGCCCCTGCCGGACCAGGGCCAAGGCCTGAGTGGCGCTGGTAGCTACCTCGACCTCGAAATCGTCCGCGAGCAGACGCTGCAGAACCTCCGCCACGGGAAGGTCATCGTCGATGACGAGGACCCGCGCGCGACGGGCGGAGGTCGCGACGGGTGGAGGCGGCGTTGGAATCTCCTCCACCGCCTCGACGGACATCGCAGCAAGCTTTACCCGGAAGGTGGTCCCGCGCCCCGGCTGGCTCTCGACGCTGATAGTGCCACCCAGCGCCGCGACGATGCTGAAGCAGATCGGGAGCCCGAGCCCGGTGCCGACACCCACCGGCTTGGTGGTGAAGAACGGGTCGAAGACGCGGTCGATGAGGTCGGGGGAGATCCCCACTCCGTTGTCGCTCACCTCCGCCGTCACCCGTCCCGGCTCGCCGGGAGCAACCCGCACGTGAAGCCGGTTCTGTGCCCGGCGGGCGGGGGGCAAAGCCTGGACGGCGTTGGTGATCAAGTTCAGGAACACCTGCTCCAGCCGCGCCGCGTCACCGCGGGCATGCGGCGCGGGCAGGTAGTCACGCACGACGGCCGCCGATCCCTCGATGTACCGCGTGGCAACCTTCAGCGCCGACTCCATCACCCGAACCAGGTCGACGGGCCCCTCCTCGGTCTGGCGAGGCAGGGAGAAGTCCCGTAAGTCGCGCACGATGCTGCGCACGCGATCGGCACCGTGACGGGCCTCGTCGAGGCGACCGCGAAGTCGTTCGAGCTGGTCCGGATGACGGGCCAGCTTGGGAAGCTCTCGGACGATGTACTGGAGGTTCAAGAGGACGTATGCGAGGGGATTGTTGATCTCGTGGGCAATCCCAGCCGCCAGCGTCCCCACCGCCGAGATGCGATCGGCGTGGATCGACTCGACCCACGCCTCGCGTCGACGCGAGAGGTCGCGCCCAATGGCAAGGAGCGCTGGCCTTCCCTCCCACTGGGTGGGCATGCTGACCACCTCCACCGGGACTGGTGTCCCGTCGGTCCGGAGGAAGCGGATCTCGGCCGGCGGGTTCCAGCGGGCCGAGGTCATCACCACCTCCACCCGCTTCGCCACGTTGGGGAGGTCGTCTGGGTGAACCCGCGCCGAGAAGGGGGTGCCGAGCGCCTCCTCGAGGGCCTGGTGCCCGCCGATCTCCAGAGCCGCATGGTTCGCGTAGACGAGGCGGCCGTCCTGGACGATGACGATCGCATCCGGGGCAGCCTCGAGCAGATCGCGGAAACGGCGGTCGGACTGCTGCAACGCGAGCTCGATGGCCTGTGGGTTCTGCGTGCGGGAGAAGCATCGAACCACGATGGGCTCGCCGTCGAGGTGGGCACGGCGAAACGCCGCGCGAACTCGGATCGGCGAACCGGAATACGCGACCAAAGCGGCGTCGAACACTCGCGGCGAAGCCCCGTTCTCCCCGCCGAGCAATCCCTCCAAGGCCCAAACCGCCTCGGGAGGCAGACCGTTCTCCACCGGGAGGTCGAGGAGCACCGACCGAGTCGTGCCCAGTAGCTCCGCGAGGGGATCGTTGGCCCAGATCCGGACGATCCGCCCCTGGCGGCGAGCGAGGAAGTCTACGCCGACGCCCGCCGAGGCGAGGGTGGCCAGCGTCGAGGAAACGGAGAGGTGCCAGGAGGGGTGGTGCACGGGTCGATGGAACGGACCGGAACGCGGGCCGGGACCCGAGGGTACGCTGCCCGCCGGCCATTCGCCAACCAGGAACCGGCGTGAGGTCGAGCCGGGGGAGTGGTACGACCTGGCGGTGCGCGCGCTGAAGCTGGCAGAGTACGCCTTCGTCCTGGTGGCTGCCGTCACCGTCTATCGGTTCGTCAAGGTGGCGGTATCCGCTGAACAGAAGCGCGTGTGCGCGCCCCTTTGCGCCCTCGGTCCCGCGTACGCCGGGACCAACCGGACGGCGCCAGACTTCGACCTGCCGAGTCTCCATGGCACGCGGGTGAGGTTGTCGGACTACCGAGGTCGGGTCGTGGTCCTCAATTTCTGGACGCGGACTTGCCGGCCCTGCCGCGAGGAGCTCCCGTCCCTGGCGCTCCTCGCCGACTCCGCCGAAGCCCGCGGCATCACCGTCGTGACCGTGGCGACCGACGACGAACCAGCACAGATCGAGGAGGTCTTGCGCGCGCTCCTCGGACGTCCTGCTCCGTTCGTCGTGGCGCACGACCCGGATGGAGCGGTGGTCACGGGTAGGTACGGCACGCGCCTCTACCCCGAGACATGGGTCATCGATCCGCACGGCGTCATTCGAGCGCGTTTCGACGGTGCCCGGGACTGGAGTGATCCGATGGTCACGGAGCTCCTGAGCGTGTCGGCAGAGCGGCTACGTTGTGGCGCTGGTTTCGCCAGTGGACTCGTCACGAGCGGACCCCGCTGGGCCTGCGGCGAGGTCACCCCGACGAACCAGGAGTGACCTCTGTACTACCGACACAGCGGCCTTACGCAGCTGAAGTGTCAGTCCGAACTCCTCCTCCGGGGGCATCCCGCTCGTCTACCGGTAGACCGCGCATGCCAGCTGGTCCGCCAACTTGAACGCCATGAGCTTGCTGAAATCGCGCGTCAGTCCAACCGTCTACGGCCTAAGGCCTGGCCCTCCCTTTGGTTGCAGCCGAAGGCTGCGCTGTCGTCACTCGAACTCGAGCCGCCACCGCACATCGGCACCCAGGTTTCCGAGCGAGGACGTCGATATGTCGTTGACGTTGTCGTACGACGCTTCGACGCTGACCTTGTTCCCAACCTCCCACTCGAGGTTCGACCGCACCTCGCGAGAGTCAGACAAGCCGCTGGTGACGTTCGCACGGATGCGATCGGCCAGGCGCTTGCCTATGGTGACCGTCGGTTCGGTGCGGCCGGTCCGCGATGAGTAGGCGCTACCGAACCGGAAGTCGTCGATCACCGTCACCGCCTCCTTCACGGCACGATCCGCGCCGGTGATCGTGCCCAAGGCCTCCAGCGCCACGCTGCCGCCGACGCTGGCGCCTTTGGCCTGGTCGAGCTCGGCTCGGGTAATCCCCACCGTGAGCAAGAGGAAGATATCGTCTTGCGCGAGCGCTGGCTGACTCGAAAGGTCAATCTTCAGTGCCTCGGCATCGCCGTGGGCGTGTAGCGTGATGAGCCACCGCCCAGCAGAAGCGACGGTGCTAGAAGCCACCTCGCCACTCGCGCTGCTCGCACCCGCATTCCCTGCCTGGGAGTACCGCCGGTACTCGGTCACCGCGGTGATGTCCACGACGGGAGCGACCTCACTCCGGTCCTCGAAGCGGACGACACCATCCTCTATCTCGAATTCGTGCTGCCGCAACTGGATGCGCCCGCCACGCGCGATCCGCACCTCGCCCGAGGCGCCGAACCGCTGGTTGCTCCCCGCCACTCGGAGCCCCTCCGGCGGGAGCTCGAGGCTCGCCTCGACCAGGTTGTTGCTGATCTCGAGCGGCCGCTGAGACCGAACACGGAGGTCGAAATCGACGAAATCGCCATCGGGATCATAGGTGTCCACCACGGTGCGGCGCCCACGCTGCGCGAGCGACGCGATGTCGGCGGACATGGTGATCGGTCGCGAATACTCGAAGGAGCGGATGGCTAGATCGCCGGTGAGTCGGGGCAACGGTGAGGGGACAGCCTTGGTCGGCGCCGCGTAGGTGGCGATGAGATCGGCGTCGAGGATCGACTGTACGCCATCCGCCGGTGCCAGAGCGAGCTCACGGAGCTCCACCTCGAGCCGCGCATCGCCCAAGGTCAACCCGCGCAGTGGCACACCGCCAGCGAGATGGACGGTCCCGGTCCCCACGCGCGCCAGCCCGCGCTCAACCCGAATCTCGGTGGGCTCCACCGCCACCACCACATCGACGTCCGTGAGCGGCGCGGGAAGCCCCTCTGCCACGATCTCCTGGGCCTTGACGGAGAATCCGCCGGCATACCGAGGCGCGTCGAACGGACCGGATACCCGGAAGCCACCTCGGAGGCTCCCGGTCGCTCGCTCCACGGCCGGCACCACGGAAGCAACCATCGCCAGATCGAGCGGCCGCAGAGCGATGTCCGCGGCGACCTCGGGTGACACCGCCAGCCCCGTGACCTCGCCGCCGACGTCGAAGACCAGCGTCGGCGCGCCCGGAGCGGAGGCAGCGAGGCTCAATTCGGCGACCGCGAGGGTTCCCCCGCTCAGCGTGATGGGGCCCGATCCCGGGAGCATCCGCAGCGCGATACCGGAGCGGGAAACCTCCAGACCGGTGATGGCTAGCCGGGCGCTCCCGCGGGCAGGGTCAGCGAGCTTCACGCGCTCGATGTCGAGTCGGCCAGTGAGCCTGCCGTCGGGTCTTGCGTCCGCGACGGCGATCGACGTGCTGAGTTGGGCAAGAGCGCCGAGGTCGAGGTCCCGAGCTTCTACGGTCCCCACCAGCTCCTTGAATCGCTGCCGCGACAGGTCGAGGTTGACTAGGCGGATCTGGCCCCCGAAAAGCTCGCCGTTGGTGCGATACGTCCCCTCGCTCGGATCCTGTTCGTACTCGGCCTGGTCGAACGGAGTCGGTATCGGCTGACCGCACTTCGTGGCGCCGAGGGAACGGAGGATCCGCCGGCTCGGCTCGAGACGGACGAAGAGGTGGGAGGGAGGGAAGGTCGCCGTGCCAATACGGGTGGGCGAGAGTGTGATCTCACTGTCAAACCCCAGATGATCGATGCTGCCCTGGAGCTCGACGACGGCGCCCGCACGCGTGTCTGCCAACGCACCCAATGCACCGAGGGTCTGGATCTTCGATGATGGGAGCCCGGTCGCCACGACGTTGCCGGCGAGGTTGGCGCCAGGCGTCATGTGCAGCGAGCCGATGACGACGCCAGGACCCTTGCTGAGGGTGAAGCTCGGAACGTCGAGCCTCACCCCACGATAGCTCGCGTCCCGATCCGCCCAGTCCAGATCGAAGGCCGCCCGGCCGCCGTCGAAGACCTCGCCGTAGATGCTGGCGGCGTTCACCTCGGCCTGACCCCTTACGCGCAGGTCACCGAGCCCGCAGCGATCGTTGGGCCCGCCTAGGTCGTAGTGCACCTCCGCGTCGACCCGACCGTGGCCGTTGATGTCAGAGAATCGGGGATCCTGGTCGAAGTGGAACATGTGGAAGAAGTCCCGGACCTCGAGGTGCGGGCTCTGGATCGCCGCGTCGATGATGACGGCGCCTTTGCGATCGAAGTCGAGCCGCGCGGCGCTAGCCCCGTAGCGGGTCGCGCCCTTCTTCGCGCTGACGTTGGTGAAGTCGACGCGAAGCGGAACGAAGCGAACATCGCTCCGCTCGATGTCGCCGAGGGGAAACCCGCCGAATTCGAAGCCCGCGATGGCAAGATCGCCGGTGAGCACTGGACTTCGGGAGATCCCCGCCATCTCGACCTGTAACGTCGCCTTGCCGGCCCAGGGAATGCCGGCGATCGGCGTGATGTCGCCGAGGTCGAGCTCGGATCGAGGGACCTCGATGCGAATCAGGTTCTGGAAGCCGATCGAGACGAGCCCCACTTGGACCGCGGTCTTCCCGAAATGCGCCGCCGAGTCGTAAAACTCGAGCGCATCCTTGCGAATCCCGATGTGCCCATCGATCGTCGCCGATGAGACGGCGATCATGGGGCGCTTGTTGGCGTCGTGGACACCGCGATCGTACACGGCGAAGTTCGAGGTCCGAGCCCGCAGCTTGCCGTCGATGTGAAGCGGACGGAACGTGCCCTTGAGGTCATAGCAGCGGGTGCGGTCGAGGTCCCACTGGACGATGGTGTTCTTCGCGACGCCGAGGTCGCGCATCAGGGAGGGGAAGGGCACGTCCGCCATCGCCACCTCCTCGGCGGAGATGGTGCCTCCCGGCGCGAAGGGCGCGATCTCGACGCCTTCGACGTCGACCTTGCCGTCGGCGAACACCATCGCAAGCCGCGGGATTCGGATCTGGTCGCGGACGAGGTCGACCTCCACCTCGAGATCGCGGGCGAGCTCGTAGTGGCGAAACCCGAGCCCCCCGCCGCGGACTTTGCCGTGAAACTCCGGCAGCCGCGAGGTCCCGTCGTACCGCAGGTCGCCACTCAGTCCGACCCACCCACGAACGGGCCACGTCTTGGCGAAGCGGTTGGTGAGACTCGCGGGAGCGCGAACGAAGAGGCGACCTCCGATCGTAGGAGACTTGCCCTCCCGACGAGCTACGGCGAGCTGGGACACCCGTAGAGCGACCTGCTGCCCCTCGTTGGTGGCGGCGGCCGCCGTGCAACGCGGCCGCGTACCACGCAGGGGATCCGCATCCGCCCAGCCCAACAACGAGAGGCGCCGCAGAAGCAGCTCCCCGCGCCCGGCCTCGAGCCGCAGATCCACCCGGCAGATCACGTCTTCGTCCACCGCCATCCGGGAAGCGGCGGGAGGAGGGGGCGCCGGCGTCTCCAACGCAGTCCCCGTCTGCCAGTTGGGCAGCGACGGTTCGCGAATGGGCCGGGTTCGTTCGATCGTTGCCTCCGAACCGCGCAGGGCTACCTCGAACCGGGGACCGTCCTCTGCGAAGACGTCGATGTCAGTGCTGCCGGTATCGACGCGAGTACCGTCGACGTCGAGCTCGAAGCGCCCATCGGTGATGGCAACGGACGCGAACGCAGCGCGGGTCATGGGCTGACCAGCGCTCTGGTTGCCGTTGGGAAGCCGATAGGCGAGGTTCGTGACCCTGCCCTTTCTTATGACGAGGCGTCCTCGCGGCGACTCGATCTCGATGTCGCCAGCGTGCAACCGTCCCGAGAGCAGCGCGAAGACCCTCGGAACGATGGTGATGCGCGTGGCCGTGAGTGCCGGGGAACCCCCGTCGATCGCTGGAACCACCAGGTCCACGAGGGCAATTTCGGCCGGAAACAGCCGCATCTCGACGTGGTAGGTGGCAGAAACCCCCAGCTGCTCGGCGAGCAGCCGAGCGGTTTCCCCCGCTGCCCAGTCCCGTACGGGGCGGGAATGGAGGAGTAGACTGGTCAAGAGTGGGAGGGCGCCAATGGCCGCGAAGAGAGCGCAGAGGAGCTGGGCGACGCGACGGCCCCATGGCCGGCGCGTTCGTGATGCGACGGTCCTCCTTTGGCCGGCCATGAGGGTCTATCGTGGAGCTCCCGCGGCCATACGTCTACCTACGGGCCCGCCCCTGAGACCCTGCCATTGCCGAATCGACCCAGGTCGATTTCGGCGGCCCCGGGTTCGCGCGGGGAATCGGCTGGTCTGGGTGGTGACCCAGGCGGGCCAACTCGCGGCGAAAATCGGCGAATCGCCCCCCGCTCCGCACCGCCGCACAAAGGGCCAGTCCCTCGGCACGTCCACCCTGCGCCAGCACATGCTCGACCCAAGCCCACCGCGCACTGGCGGCCCGGATGTCGGCACGGCCTCCGAGCCCACGGCGAAGCCGGGCGAGGCGTCTTTCCACGACCCCAACCCCAGCGAAGGGCGCACCGTCGAGCGGAGTGTTGCGCTTGGCGCAGAAGGGCGCGATTCCGAGCGCCACGGGGATGGTGTGGCTAAGCTCGGTGACGAAGCTCGCACATTCGTCGAGATCCTCGGTGGACTCCCCGGGTAACCCCACCATGAGGTATAGCTTCAGTCGATCCATTCCGTGCCGCCGCGCCGTCTCGGCGGCGGCGCGATAGTGCCGCTCGTAGCCGCGGCGATCGACGAGCCCTCGCAATCGCTCGCTCGCCCCGTCGAGGGCGGTGGTGAGGGTCCGGTGGCCGGCGCGACACAGCGCTGCGACCAGCGGATCCCGGACCTTGTCGGGGCGCAGGCTGCTGAGCCCGACCTCGCAACCACGATCCGCAAGGGCATCTACCAGATCCACGATCCGCGGGTGGTCGCTCACGGCGGCCCCGACGAGGCCGACTCGACGGGCGTCCGGCGGGACGACCTCGAGCGTACGCTCGACGGGGAGGATGCGCATCCCGCCGTTCGTCGACCGCCGCATCACGCAGTAGGTGCAGCCCCGGGAGCAGCCCCGCTCGGGCTCGACCAGGAACATGTCTCTGAGCTCGGTGTGCGGGGTGCGGATCACGCTGTGGGCTGGGAGGTCCCCAGGATCCGCGGCCGCGATCGGGGGCAGGTCATCGCCGCCCAGAGCCGGCACGAAGATGTGGGGTGCCGTGGCCAGCCTCGCGAGCGCCGCCCGACGGTCGGGGGCACTGCGCAGGTGTTCGATGACCGCCGCGAGCACCCCCTCCCCTTCCCCCATCACGATGGCGTCGACGAACGGGGCGAGCGGCAGCGGGTTCGAGAAGGTGAGCGGACCACCCGCGATCACCAGGGGCATCCCCGGACTGGGATCCGAGCGGAGCGCACCGAGGCGCGCGGCGTCGAGCAAGCGCACGAGTCCCACGAGCTCGAGCTCGTAGGCGACGCTCGCCGCCACCAGGTCGAAATCGCCGAGGGGGGTGAGGGTCTCGTAGCTTACCGGCACCTCGAGCAGGGCACCCGACTCAGCCGCTCGGTCGGGCAGGAAGACCCGTTCGCATGCCACCCCGTCCATCCCTTGGAGCAGCCGGTAGATCGTCTGATAGCCGAGCGAGCTCATCCCGACGACGTAAGGCGAGGGATAGAGGAGCGCGACCCGATAGGGCGCCACCTTCTCGATCCGGCCCTGTTCGGCCGCGAGGCGCTCCCGGATGGTGTGGAAGGTTCGCTCGGAAACCAACGGAGGCTGCGGATTAGCACGCGCGGACGATGAGTGGAGGATCGCGGAACCCAGCGGCGGAGTGCGGCGAGCGGGCTCCCCTCGCCTCCGGTCCGCTGCCACCGGTCGCCAGGCCGAATCTGACGGATGGCGCGGACCGGCTCGACGACGTCACTCTTCGAGGCGGTGCGACGACCAGATCCCTGGAGTCTTTCCGTATGCATTCATGCCGATCCTCCTGCGTTCGCTCTCCACAAGGACTTTGCCGATGCCGATCCTCGCCCGACTACTGTGCGTGAGCGTTCTGGCGACGAGCGTTGCCTGCGAGCGGCCCGCTGGCCCCAGAACCGCGGGACCAACCAGCGGCAGCCCGCCGTCTTCCGAGCATCCAACGGCACCCGAGGCGGCTCCCCACATCCTCCATTCCTCTGCTGAGATCGGGGCGCCGAAGACCGCACCGCCCTCCTCCGCGTCCGCGGCTCGGTCGCTGACCTTGGCTCCCCTTGCCGAGAGGTATCCGTGGCTGACGGAGAAGGATGCGGACAACACCACAGCCCTGGATGCCCGCTTCGCGCCGCCAGTCGGGTTCAGCCGGATCTTGGTGCCAACGGGCAGCTTCGGCGCTTGGCTGCGCTCGCTGCCACTCGCGCCGGCCGACACGCCGGTGCGCGATTATCTCGGGAGCGTACGCTATCCGGTCCGAGAATCCCGGATCCTCGCGGTGTCCTCGCTCGATCTCAGCCCCGTAGATCTCCAGCAGTGCGCGGACACCGTGATCCGCCTGCACGCCGAGTGGCGATGGGCAGCGGGATACCGGGACCACTCCTATCGTGCCGCTGCAGGCACGGAGCTGCCCTTCCAGCGCTTTGTCGCGGGTGAACGGGTCGTCGGGGACGGCCCGCGGTTGACCTGGCAGCGGGGTCGAGCGCGGCTGGCCGATCACGCTGCACTTCGCGCCTACCTCGACATGGTCTTCGCTTGGGCCAACACGGGGAGCCTGGCCCGTGACGCGAGGATCGTGCCGGCGAGCGAGATCCGCCCCGGCGATTTCTTCGTACTCCCCGGCAATCCCGGCCACGCCGTCCTCGTGCTCGATCTGGCGCGGAGCTCGGTTGGGGGGCTCCGCGCGCTGATCGGGCAAAGCTACATGCCGGCACAGAGTTTCTACGTCCTTCGCGGTCCTGACTCGGGGTGGTTCCCGCTCGATCCGCCCGCCAAGCTCCACACCCCCTTCTGGGTTCCCTTCCCCTGGAGCGCCCTGCGCCGCCTCGATCCCCCCTGATCTACCAGGTCTGAAGATCCGCGCGTCACGCGGGGATGTGCGGCAGCGCGGTCGATCGGCGCCGGAGGCGCCCGCCGCTCATCGATTGGTATTCGACTGCACCGCGAGCTGCCGCCATCCCGTGGCCTGGCGGGACCAGCGGGCCGACCTCAGCCGCGCCAGCCCTCGCGGTCCGCTCTCGATCGAGGGCCCATCGACAACGGGCTCGTCAGCCCGACACCCGCGGTGCTACGCCGCCAACATGCGACGCGCCCTCTCCCACGTTGGCGGTGCTGTCGACGTCGCGGCCACCCCGGGCTGGGAGGTCGAACCGTTGGTGGCGGCGCTCTCGGTGAGCGACGATCGCGACCGCGTCCTTCGTCACGTACACGGCTTCCACTCGTATCCGGCGCGAATGCACCCCGACACGGCCGCTGGGGTCATTCGCGCGCTGGCCCGCGCTGGACAGGTGGTGCTCGATCCGTTCATGGGGAGTGGCACCGTGCTGGTGGAAGCGCGCTTGGCCGGCCACCGCGCCGAAGGCGTCGACGCGAACCCACTCGCCGTCGAGCTCGCGCGGCTCAAGGCGGGCGGCCTCGACGCCCGATCGCGCCATATCCTTGGTTCGGCAGCGCAAGCGGTGGCTGAGCACGCCGAATCCCGGCGCCTCACCCGAGCCGGACCGACCCGCCGCTACGGGCCGCGGGACCGCCATCTCTTCGACCCCCACGTCCTCCTCGAGCTCGACGGCCTCGCCTCGGGAATCGAGACGCTGCGCCCACCCGACCCCGTGCGCCGTGCGCTCCGGCTCGTGCTCTCGTCGATCCTCACCAAGGCGAGCCGACAGCTCGGAGACACGTCGACCGAGACGGGGCCTCGGCGCCTGGCCAGCGGCTTCGCGGTCCGACTCTTCTACGACCGCGCCGCGCTGCTCGTCGAGCAGCTGGCCGCGTTCGCCGCCGCCCTACCCGCACCGCCGCCGCCGTTTCGGGTGGGAGTGGGGGATGCTCGAGACCTGTCGGGGATCGGAGATGGGACGGTCGGTCTCGTCGTGACGTCGCCCCCCTACCCTGGAGTCTACGACTACCACGCCCAGCACATGACGCGCCTGCGTTGGCTCGGGATCGATGCGACATCGTTCGAGCAGTGCGAGCTCGGTGCGCGGCGCCACTACGCCGCGCTATCGCCGACCGCAGCCATCGGCGCTTGGGAACACGAGCTCGGCGCTTGCGTCCACGCTCTCGGTCGCGTGGTCGCTCGAGACGGCTGCGCCGCACTGCTCATCGCCGACTCGGCCATCGACCGAACGCCGCTCTTCGCGGACGAGGTGCTGGCCCGTGTCGCGAGTCGCTGCGGCCTCTCTCTCGTCCTCCGCGCGTCACAACGACGCCCGCATTTCCACGGCCCCTCCCAGGACGCCTTTCGACGCCGGCCGAGGCGAGAGCACCTGATGGTGCTGGCGCGAGCATGAGCCATCGGCGCGGTTTGCGCGAGAACGCAGGGCTCTGGCTCCTGGATCCGCCGCGGCAATCACCCTGATTGCTGCTCCGGGGCCGTTGATTGGTCGCGACCATCGATCCGATTGCCGACCCCTGGGCTCGGCGGCGGGTCGCTCACGCACGTTGCACGCGGAGCGGACCGGCTCTAGGCATCCGGGAATGGCTTCCGCCGAGACCGCACGCCGAAACCGCCTCGCCCAAGAGACGAGTCCCTACCTCCTGCAGCACGCCCGGAACCCGGTGGATTGGTACCCTTGGGGACAGGAGGCGCTCACCCGGGCGGTACAGGAGGATCGGCCGCTCCTCCTCAGCATCGGCTATTCCGCCTGCCATTGGTGCCACGTGATGGAGCGGGAGTCCTTCGAGGACGAGGCGATCGCTGCCTTCATGAACGATCATTTCGTGTGCGTGAAGGTCGACCGCGAGGAACGTCCCGACCTCGACGTGATCTACATGACCGCCACCGTGGCGCTGAACGGAAGCGGTGGTTGGCCGATGACGGTCTTCCTGACGCCAGACCTTCGGCCGTTCTTCGCGGGAACCTATTTCCCGCCCGTCGGGCAGCACGGGCGTCCGGGTTTCCCTGAGCTCCTTCGACGGGTCGCAGAGCTCTGGCGCAGCAATCGGGCGACCGCGGTCGACCAGGCACGTCAACTCACCGCGCACGTTGCGGCCGCCGTGTTGCCCAGCACGCCGACCGAGGTGTCCGGGGGAGCCATCGACGCCGCCGTGGCCGCCCTCGACCAGGATTTCGACGCCGAGAACGGAGGATTCGGGCGAGCCCCGAAGTTTCCCCCATGCGCGGCCCTCTCCTTGCTTCTGCGGCACCATCGCCGGACCGGTCAAGCGCGGGCGCTGGCCATGGTCAGACGCACCCTCGACGCGATGAAGAACGGTGGGATCTACGACCAGTTGGGCGGTGGCTTCGCGCGGTACTCGACCGACGCCGAATGGCTCGTCCCCCACTTCGAGAAGATGCTCTACGACAACGCGCAGCTCGCTCGCGTCTACCTCGAGGCGTACAGTGCGACCGCCGATCCCGAATACGCCCGAATCGCGACCGAGACCCTTGATTTCGTGCTCCGCGAGCTGCGGGACGAGGAGGGCGGATTCTTCTCGTCGATGGACGCGGACAGCGAGGGCGAGGAGGGGAAGTTCTTCGTCTGGCGGCCCGAGGATCTGGCAATGACCCTCAACGCCGAGGCGGCTCGGCGGTTCGCGGCCTACTACGGCGTCACCGAGTGCGGGAATTGGGAGGAGAAGAGCATCCTCCACTCCCCGCGACCGATGGGGGTGGTCGCCGCCGAGCTCGGGGTGACGAAGGCGGATCTGCTGGCGTCGCTCGTCGAGACCCGCGCGGCCATGTTGGCGGCGCGATCCAAACGCATTCCCCCACTCAAGGACGACAAGGTGCTGACCAGTTGGAACGGGCTCGCGATCGGTGCGCTCGCCGAGGGGGCGCGGGTCCTCGGGGTGGCACGATTCCGAACGGCCGCGCTCTCGGCCGCCCGCTTCGCGCTCCGTCGTCTCAGGAGTGCGGACGGCGGCCTCCTCCGAACCTGGCGCGCCGGCACGGCGCACGTCCCGGGGTTCCTCGAGGACTATGCCTTCCTCGGGGACGGGCTGCTCGATCTCTACGAGGAGAGCGGGGATCGCGATTGCTTCGATGGTGCGCGCCACCTCGCAGAGCGGATGCTCACGGACTTCGTGGATCCTGCGCAAGGAGACTTCCTCTCGACGGCGGCTCACCATGAAGGGCTCCTCGTACGCCCTCGCGACGGCCATGATGGGGCGGTACCGAGCCCCAACGCCGTGGCGGCACGCCTCCTCGCGCGCCTCTCCTGGCACCTCGACCGGCCGGGTTGGCGCGCGCGAGCCATCCGCGCCATTCGTGCCCACGGTCACGAGATCTCACGGATTCCACGTGCCTTCGCCACCACGCTCGGGGTGGTCGAGCTTCTGCTGGAGGGACCGATCGAGGTCGTGCTGGCGGGCGATCCCGCGGATCCAATGCTGGTGGACCTCCGGCGGGCCATCGGGCGGCGCTACCTGCCGAATCGGGTGGTTGCGCATGCCCTCCCGGACCCAACCGCGACCCCCTCGGAGTGCGTCTTACTCGTGGGGCGACCGGGCACGGGCCCCGCGACCGGGTTCGTTTGCTGGGGATCTGCCTGTGGCGCACCCGCGCGAGACCCGAAAGCCTTGCTCACCACCCTCGACGAGGCCGAACGGGCGCAACGGTTCGCTCGCCAGGACACCTTGATGTCCCCAACGGTAGAAGGTCGCGCTACTCGGGCAGGCACAGCGCGCTATTTCTCCCGGCTCGGGGCCAGCGCGGAGCCGCGGCCGCTCGGGACCGGCGCCCCGTCGGTGAGTGCGCTCGGGTTCGGCGCCTACCGTGTGCTCGAGCAGTCCGGCGAGCACCGCGCCGCACTGACGGCGGCGCTCACGGGCGGCATCAACCTCGTCGACACCGCTACCAACTACGGCGGCGGCTCGAGCGAGACGCTCGTCGGGCAGGTGATCGCGGATCTCGTCGCCGCGCGGGCGATCAACCGTGACGAGATCGTCGTCGTCTCCAAGGTGGGCACCCTCCAGGGGGCACGGCTCGATGCCGCCCGTGCGCGGGCGAGCGCGGGCGATCCTTGGCCGGAGGTCGTGAAGTACGAGGACGACGTGTGGCATTGCATCCATCCGACGTTCATCGAGGCCGAGCTCACGGGTTCCCTCGCGCGGCTCGGACTCGAGACCCTCGATGTGTGCCTCCTGCACAACCCCGAGTACTTCCTGCTCGAAGCGGCGCGACGCGGCGACCTCTCGCTCGAGGCGAGTCGAGCAGCGTTCGATGCACGGATCGAGGCTGCCTTCCGCCACCTCGAGGTGGAAGTCAGCCGCGGCCGAATCGCAGCCTACGGCGTCTCGAGCAATACGATAGCAGCCTCGGCGGCGGCACCTGGCGCGACCGAGGTGGCCCGCTTCCTGGGCGCGGCGCAGCGCGCTGGTGGGGAGGGGCATTCGTTCCGCGCCGTCGAGTTGCCCACGAACCTGCTCGAGCCCGGCTCGATCGGGGAAGACGGCGCGATCGCAGCGGCCGCCCGCCACGGACTGGGCGTTCTGGTGAACCGTCCCCTCAACGCGATCTTGGGCCCAGGGTTGACGCGGCTCGTCGACCTCCCGCTCCCCGTCGCCGACGCCCCCGAGGTCGCACCCCGACTCGCCGATCTCGCGTTGCTCGAGGGAGAGTTCCGCGAGTCGTTCGCGGCTCGGCTGGCCACCCGTGCTGGAGGCGAACCACCTGCGGCGTTGCTCGACTGGGCGCGAAAGCTTGACGCATCGCTGGAGGAGGTCAAAAGCCTCGAGCACTGCCTCGAGATCGAGCATCAGGTCGTGCGACCGCACACCCGACGCGTGCTCGACACGCTCGATCGCCGGTTCGAGGGTGAGCTGAGACGACGGTGGTTCGCGTGGCGCGACGGCTACGTCTCCCATCTCGAAGGAGCCCTCGCCGCTCTGAGGGCGCGGGCAGCCGACCGTAGTCGCGAGAGGCTCGGCGCGCTCCGCTCGGCCGTCGTCGAGACCTTGCCCGAAGCGCGGCGCCAGGAAGCGCTCGCGCGCATCGCGGTGTGGACGGTCGCGAGTCTGCCCGGCGTCTCGTCGGTCCTCGTGGGCATGCGGCGACCGGCCTACGTCCGAGAGCTCAGGCCCGTCCTCGACTATCCGCCGCACCCGCAACCCGAATGCGTGTTCGCTGCGGCCACGTCTGGCGCACGAGCCTGCTGACGCGGCGAGGAATCGTTCCGCGCGGCACGCCGCCCCGTCGCCAGGTTCCCGCTGCCATGCGGTCACCAGATCTCACGCTCACCCCTCGGGACGGAGGCGAAGCCGGCGCCACGCCGAAGGCACCCCGACCGAGTCACTCTCGGGGTGGCCACACCAACGGACCTGCCGTCCGGGCGTTCGAGAGCGGCCAACAGGATGACCGCCGCGACAAGCCGGCAACTCGAACGGGAGCCTCACCGCTCTCGCCGAAGAAGGCGCCGCAAAAGACGCCGTTCTTTCCCGATGGGGCGGCACCCGGCGGGCAGAGTCACGATCGGCGACCCGATCGGTCCTCGGCGCTCGTGGAGACGCCAAGCGCCGGTATTCTTGGGTGATCTGTCGTGTTTCCGCCCAGCGTGGAGCGCCGGGACAAAGCCCCCATGGCGAGCGACGTCGGAGCCCCGTCGGCTCGTCCGGGAACCAAGGGGCGAAGACGAAATCCTTGTTGAGAGCCCGCGAGCAGTACCGTACCGTTCGACCTTCCCCGGCCCTACAATCGCCCCGGGGTGGGGAGCATCGCTCAGCGCAGGCTCGCTCTGTCCCCAGCCAGGAACGCCATGCAGGAAATCGAAGCTGCTGTTCGACAATTCATCGTCAAAAACTTCGTCATGGCCCGTTCGCGCGGCGCGATCGCCGGCGGCGACTCCCTGATGGAGGCGGGAATCGTTGACTCAACTGGGGTGCTGGAGCTCACGGGATTCCTCGAGGAAGAGTTCGAGATCACCGTCGAAGACGCCGAGCTCATCCCGGAGAACCTGGACTCGATCGACAACATCGTGGGCTACGTGGCCCGCAAGACGGGGATGTCATGACAACTCTACGCGCCCTCGACCCGAATGTCCTCCGCCTCGATGCTCCGGTGGCTACCGAGGCGATCACCCAGAAGCTACGGGAGGTCGTGCATCAGCGGATGAAGCGCAAGGGTGCGGTGGTCGGCATCTCGGGTGGCATCGACAGCGCAGTGGTCACCTTCCTCTGCGCGCGTGCCTTCGGCCCCGAGTACGTGCACGGGGTCTTGATGCCGGAGCGGCACTCCTCCGCGGACACGCTCCGCTTGTCGCGATCCGTCGCCGACGGCGCGGGGGTCCGGGCGGATGTCGAGGAGATCACGGGGTTGCTCGAGGCAGCCGGCTGCTACGCGCGGCAGGAGGAGGCCGTCCAGCGTGTCGTGCCGGAGTACGGCCCAGGCTGTCGATTCAAGGTCGTCCTCCCGAGCGTGATCGACGATGACCGGTACCGGGTTTCTTCGGTGGTCGTCGCGTTCCCGGACGGCAAGGAGGTCACCCGACGAATGCCGCTCGATGCGTACTTGCAAGTCGTGGCCGCCACGAACTTCAAGCAGCGTTGTCGAACGATGCTCGAGTACTATCACGCGGATCGGCTGAACTACGCGGTAGCGGGGACACCAAACCGCCTCGAGTACGACCAAGGGTTCTTCGTGAAGGGCGGGGACGGTCTGGCAGACGTCAAGCCAATCGCCCACCTCTACAAGACCCAGGTGTACGAACTCGCCGCCTACCTCGGCGTCCCCGAGCAGGTGCGCCAGCGCCCTCCGACAACCGACACCTACTCGATGCCACAAGGCCAGGACGAGTTCTACTTCTCGCTGCCCTACGGGAAGATGGACCTCTGCCTTTTTGCACGCGACCACGGCTACTCCGAGGCCGAGACGGCGCCAACGGTCGGCTTGACCGCGACGCAGGTGGGACGGGTCTTCCGCGACATCGACGGAAAGCGGCGAACGACCCGACCGCTGCACCTCGCGGCGCAGCTCGTCGAGCATGTCGAGCTCGTGGACCCGTGAGCGACTGCCCCGCACGCCGCGCCGGTGTACGGCACCTTGCTCGCTCCCTCGTGCGCGAGCATTCCCCCGGAGGCCCGTCGTGTGCGGGATAGCGGGGGTGTTCCACTTCCGCGGCGGGGAGGTGCCACGAGAGCTACTGCTCGACATGGCCGGTGAGCTCGCGCATCGCGGACCGGATGGCACCGGGCTCTATCGCGATGGCAACCTCGGGATGGTTAACACTCGACTGTCGATCGTCGACCTCGCGGGAGGCGACCAGCCGATCCCGAACGAGGACGGGCGTTACTGGGTCGTCCAGAACGGGGAGATCTTCAACTACGTCGAGCTGCGCGCCGAGCTCATCGCCGCCGGGCACCGGTTCACGACCACGTGTGACACGGAAGTGTTGGTCCACGCCTTCGAGGAGTGGGGTTCTGGCTTCCTCGACCGACTCAATGGGGAGTTCGCGGTCGCCATCTGGGATCGACGCGAGCGGCGCCTGCTGCTGGCCCGCGACCGCTTCGGGATCCGACCGCTGTTCATGGCGGAGGTCGGGGATTCGTTCGTCTTCGGATCCGAGGCGAAGGCGTTGCTGCGACACCCAGCGTTGGAACGTGCCCTCGATCCGGTCGCGCTGCTCGACACGTTCACGTTATGGACGACCGCACCGGAGCGGTCGATCTTCCAGGGAATCCGCGAGCTTGCGCCGGGCTCACGCGCGACGATCGACCGCGACGGGAAGGTCACGCTCGACCGGTGGTGGACGCTCCCGTTCACCCGGATCGAGCCAGACGGCGCTCGATCGGAGGCGGACTTCGTGGAAGAGGTCGGCACCCTGCTGGCCGACGCCATCCGCCTCCGACTACGTGCCGACGTTCCGGTGGGTGTGTACCTCAGCGGTGGGCTCGACTCCTCGGGCATCGCCGCAGGGGTGCGACATCGATCGACGACGGAGCTCGTCACCTTCGCCGTGCGCTTCGCGGATCCCCGCTTCGACGAACGCGAGCACCAGGACCGCATGGCGGCAGCCATCGGGACCGAGCTCCGTCACGTGACCGTGGACGCCGCGGAGATCGCCGCCCTGATGCCTGACGTGGTGTGGCACGGCGAGCAACCGACCGTGCGTACGGCCCCCGCACCCCTGCTCGCGCTCTCCCGCCTGGTACGGAGCCAAGGCTACAAGGTGGTGCTCACCGGTGAAGGCGCGGACGAGGTGTTCGCGGGCTACGATCTTTTTCGCGAGGACAAGGTGCGTCGATTCTGGGCCAAGGCGCCAGAGTCGCGGTGCCGACCGTTGCTGCTCGGGCGCATCTATCCCTTCCTCGCCCATTCTCTGGGGCGCGCGGGCGCCATGCGCACGCGCTTCTTCGCCCAGGGTCTGACGAGGCTCGATGACCCGCTCTATAGCCACCGCATCCGCTTCGCCAACACCTCACGCATCGCTGCGTTGATGGAGCCCGAGGTCGTCACCGAGGCGAATTCCGTGGGCACGGCGGAGGATCGACTGCTCGAACGGCTCGGGAGCGAGCTCTTGCACGGCACCCCCCTCAAACGCGCCCAGCAACTGGAAGCAAGCACGTTTCTGGAAGGATACCTGCTGCACACGCAGGGTGACCGGATGCTGATGGGCAACGCCATCGAGGGCCGGTTCCCGTATCTCGACTATCGTCTCGCCGAGGTCGCGGCCCGCGTCCCCGACCGATATCTCATCGCGGGGCTGCGCGAGAAGAGCCTTCTCCGCAAGGTCCTTGCACCGCTCCTGCCCCCGGCAATCGCCCGCCGAGTCAAGCACCCCTATCGGGCGCCGATCCTCGACGCGTTCGTGGGCCCGGACGCACCAGAGTACGTCACTACGCTCACCGCGCCGGAGCGGGTGGCCGAGACCGGGCTCTTCGCGCGCGAGGGGGTAGCGCTCCTTATGGAGAAGTGCCGCACCCGACGCCACCAAGGCGTGAGCGAGACGGACGAGATGGCCTTGGTCGGCGTCCTCTCACTGCAGCTTCTGCACGAGCAATTCGTGCGACGGCCGCGGCTAGCGGCTCGCGCCATCCCCAATCGCGAAGTGGTCGGTGACCGCGTGGTGCAGCCCAACACCGCACCAGGACCGCCATGAAGATCGCGTACCTCGTCAACCAGTATCCGTTGCTCAGTCACAGCTTCGTGCGACGCGAGATCCAGGGGGTCGAGGCCGACGGATCGATGGAGGTGGCGCGCTATAGCGTCCGCGATTCTGGGCAGACCTCGATCGATCCCGATGACCTGGCCGAGACCGGGCGCACGCGCGTCCTGCTGAGACGCGGCACGAGCGGACTGTTCGCCGATCTCGGGCGCGTTGGCCTTCGGCATCCCGCGAAGGTGGCCCAGTCGGCGACGCTGGCGGTCCAGCTCGGCTTGCGGTCGGACCGGGGCCTCTTGCGCCATATCGTCTACCTGGCAGAGGCATGCTCGCTGGCGCGCGATCTCGAGACGTTCGGCGTGCGGCACGTGCACGCTCACTTCGGGACCAACTCGACCACCGTAGCCATGCTCGCGAGCCATATCGCGGGCGGCACGTTCAGCTTCACGGCCCACGGACCCGAGGAATTCGACAAGCCGCTCTCGATCGGACTCGCCGAGAAGATCGCTCGGGCGGCGTTCGTGGTGGGGGTGTCCAGCTTTGGCCGCAGCCAGCTGCTGCGGCACGCCCGCACCGAGGCTTGGGAGAAGGTGCATGTGGTGCACTGCGGGGTCGACGCAAGCTATCTCGCTGCGGACCCGACACCCGTTCCGGATCGCCGCCGCTTCGTGTGCGTGGGACGGCTATGTGAACAGAAGGGGCAGCTGGTGCTGGTGGAGGCAGCCGCCCGCCTCCGGAGCCAGGGCACCGAATTCGAACTGTTGCTCGTCGGCGACGGTGAGATGCGGGGTCCCATCGAAGCGCTCATCACGCAGCGTGGCCTGGCGGGCACGGTACGAATCCTCGGTTGCCTGGCCGGCCATGAGGTGAAGGCTGAGATCGAGCGGTCGCGCGCGTTCGTCCTCCCGAGCTTCGCGGAGGGTCTGCCGGTCGTTATCATGGAGGCGCTCGCCGCGGGTCGCCCCGTGATCAGCACCTACGTGGCTGGTATCCCCGAGCTCGTCGTCCCCGGAGAGAACGGTTGGCTCGTTCCGGCGGGTTCCGTGGAAGCGCTGGCGACCGCCATGGGCGAGGCATTGACGGCCAGCACCGAGGCGCTCACCCGCATGGGTTCGAACGGACACGCAAAGGTGCGAGAGCTGCACGACGCCCGCTCCGAGGGCGAGAAGCTGCGACTGCTGTTTCGCCAGGTGCTCGAGTCGGGGTAGCCATCGACCGCCCCAGACGGAGCGTACGGGGCACTCGACCACCGCCAACGCCACGTCGCGAGCTCGACGGACACCGCCGAGCCATCTCGCCAGTAGGGTGCGAACCCCTCCGAACGCGCTCGCGGCGCGGTGTTCCGGCGGGGTAGAGTGCGGGGGCATGGCTTCCGTCGTGATCCCCGCCTACAACGAGGGGCGCATCATCGAGCGCTGCCTCAGCCACCTCCTCGCCGACGCCGAGCCAGGTGAGCTCGAGGTGATCGTGGTCTGCAATGGCTGTCGGGACGACACCGCCGCCCGTGCCCGTCGGTTCGCGGATCGAGGCGTCACCGTGCTGGAGACGGACATCCCGTCGAAGAGCAATGCCCTCAACCTGGGTGACGCGCAGGCGACGCGGTTTCCACGGGTCTATCTCGACGCTGACATCCGGCTTGGGATCTCGGCGATCCGGGAGATGGCGGCGATGCTCGGTGAGGACTCGCAGCTCGTCGTCGTGTCACCGCGACCAGTCGTCGACCTTGCCGATCGGAGCTGGGGAGTGCGTGCCTACTATCGAGTTTGGACCGAACTCCCATACTTCAAGGAGGGGATGATCGGGTCGGGCGTCTACGCGTTCTCGAGGCGCGGTCGGGCCCGATTCGGCACGTTCCCTGACATCATCGCCGACGACGAGTACGCGCGCCGGGTGGCTGCACCCACCGAACGCGCGAACACACCCGGGGCCACCTTCACCATCACCCCTCCCAAGAACCTCCGCTCGATCATCAACGTCAACACGCGCGTGCGGGCCGGAATGTACGAGCTCGAAGCGCGTTTTCCGGAGCTCAGCACCAACAAGGGCACCGACGCTGGAAGGACGCTGAGGGTGATCGCGAGTCGCCCGGATCTGTGGCCCTTCGCCCCCGTCTATCTTGGGGTCATGCTCGTCGCCAAGGTGCGCGGACATCGGAAGCTTCGTCGCCGCGAACACGCCCTCTGGAATCGGGACGAAACAGCACGTGGCGCGCCGTGACCGTCCCTGGCATGACCTCGGCGACGAACCGCGCACCGCAGTGCGCGCGGTACCCGGAGCGCGCCGGGTGGCTCGAGGCCGCGCGGAGCGGAGCTTATCGGAAGCAAATTGCACACCAACTCGGGACTCGATAGACAACTCGCGAGGAGCCCTCTGGCTAGTCCCTTGGCGGTGTGATCTTGGCCGGATCTGGCAGAAAAGTCTCAATGTTCTCGTGGGCATCAGCAATCAGGCGTCGGCGATCAGGGTCTCCACGTTCTACCTGACAGCTGGCCGCTGACCGCTGACGGCCTGGCGTGTTTGGTACCGGCTCCGCCGGCGTGGGAGAGCGAAGGAGACGACGTGAGTCAACACCAAGGCACCGAAACCCTGCTCCATGGCCTCTTGCTCGAGGCCGCCGTCCGGCACGCCGACCGCGTCGCATTCGTGCACCGGACCCGCTCGGTGACGTACGCCGAGCTCGACCGGGACGCCGGACGTCTAGCGGCGTCGCTCCGGGACCTCGGGATCGGGGCCGGGGATCGGGTGCTGCTCGCCCTCGACGGAGTCCCCGAGTACCTCGTGGGCTACCACGCGATCCTTCGGGCCGGAGCGGTGGTCGTCCCGCACAACCCCGACACGCGGCCGGCGCTCATTCGGCGGGCGATCGAGCATACGGGGTGCAGGGCGGCCATCGTCGAGCAGAAGACCGTGGGCCTGCTCGAGCCGAACCCACCGGCGGGACTGGAGCAGGTGATCGCAGTACCCGACCTCGGTCCCCAGTTGCCAACGCGGCTCGCCGCCTCGAGTTGGCAGGGTCTCGTCGCCCGCACGGACCGCCTGGATCACGGTGGGGCCGGCGGGTCGGATCTCGCCACCATCGTCACCACTTCGGGCACCACCGGCCGCCCCAAAGGGGTGATGCTCAGCCACGAGAACCTCTTGGCGAACACGCGCTCGATCGTGGAGTACCTCGAGCTTTCCAGCGATGACGTGGCTGGGATGGTGCTCCCCTTCTACTACGTCTACGGTGCCAGCGTGATCCACTCGCACGTCGCCGTGGGCGGGACGGTAGCGATGGTCGGCTCGCTCACGTTCCCCGCGGCGGTGCTCAGCGGTATCGCTCGCCATCGCTGCACGGGGCTTCCCGGCGTTCCGTCCACGTTCGCGCGTCTGGTCCAGCTCGATCTCGCGTCTTTCGACCTCTCGTCATTGCGCTACCTCACCCAGGCGGGCGGGCCGATGACGCCAGCGCTGACTGAACGCGTGCGCGCGGCCTTCCCGCGGGCCCGGCTCTTCGTCATGTATGGACAGACCGAAGCGACCGCCCGCCTCACGTACCTGCCGCCCGAGCGCCTGACCGAGAAGCTTGGCAGCGTCGGCGTCCCGATCCCCGGCGTCAACCTCGAGATCCTGGGCCCGGACCGGCAACGATTGCCACCGGGGGAAAGGGGCGAGCTCGTCGCCCGCGGGAAGAACGTGATGCTCGGCTACTGGCAGGACCCGGAGCTTACCGCCACCGTCCTCAGCGATGGTCGCCTCTTCACGGGAGACCTCGGGTGGCAGGACGACGATGGGTTCTTCTTCATCACAGGACGCCAAAGCGACATGATCAAGTCTGGGGCACACCGGATCGCACCACAGGAGGTCGAGGAGGTGTTGGCGACGCTGCCAGGACTGGTCGAGTGCGCAGTCGTCGGGGTCCCGGACGAGCTCCTGGGCGAAGCCATCGTTGCGTACCTGGTTCTGGCGCCGGGCACCGTGCTGACGGGCGATGCGGTCATCACCCATGCCGTCGAGCAGCTGCCTCGATTCAAGATCCCCACCCGGGTGTTCGCAGTCGCCGACCTCCCGAGGACCGCAACCGGGAAGGTGCGACGCGCAGCGCTCCGGGACTGGTTCGCCGAAGGCCACGGACAGCCACTGGCTCGACCAGACTGAGGTCATTCGGCGGACGCGAGGACGTCGGACGCCTCACCGCGCTGGCTCGCGCTGACGCGAGTGGCACCCCGTCCGACGGCCAACTCGAGGTGTTCTGCTTCCGCGCCGTGGCCCGCGAACGCCGATGGGGTGGTTCCTTCACTCGGAAGCCTCAAGTGGCGGACCCGCACCGCGAGCGCGGTCAGGGCGGCGAGGAACGGTCCCTGCTCGCTGCTGGGGAGGACGGATGCAATCTTCTGCGATCGCGTCAATCCGTCGAGGAGGTTCTGCACGTACTCCACGAAATACGCGGGCCTCCTCTGCCCGAGCGGTGTCCCGTACTCCTCGAGCTCGCGCTCGAGGTACTCGACGTAGAGCTCGGCCTCGGTGACGAGCTGGTGCGGCCGGCTTCGATCGGTTCGCATGTCCACCTTGCCGTAGACGTGGCCCACCATCTCCTCGAGCGTCATCTGGCGCTGGAACCAGCGGGTGTTCGGCCCCGGACAGATCGATGGGGTGACGTCCTCCTCGATCCCCCGCAACCGCTTCACATCCCCGCCGAGGTCGTGACAGATGCAGGTTGGGGAAAGGATGCGCGCCCGCAGACGACCACGAGCCGCCGCGCCTGCGACGTCGGTGGGTGGCTGGGCGTCGACCTGCGCAAGCTTTCGTCGCTGGTAGCCTCGAGACGCCCGACAGAGCGGAACCTCACCGAACTCCTGGTCCAGCGCGATGTGCCCCTTGGGACAGGGGCTCCCGGGTCGCCCCGCCTCGATCCGCTGACGATGGGCGACCTCGCTACCGCTCGTCCGCAGACTCCAGAACGGCACCCCCAACGGCGAGCCCCAGGTGATCCGGATATCACCGGGCTTCGCAGCTTGGAGTGCGCGGAGCGTGGTCTCCGAGACGTTGCTCACCTCCGGGACCATGAGGAACGGGGAGGCCCATCCAGTCCCGTCGAGCCCGAAGTACTCGCGAACGAGCCGATCCTCGGTGGCGGTGCCGATACCACCTTGCGCCGTGATCCGAACCGGCGGCACGGCCCTGGGTTCGGGCAGACCGCGGGCCGCGAGGGCCTTCGCATAGCCGGGAAAGAGGCCCGTCGATATTGTGTCGCGGTGGTCGCGGAAGCTCTCCAGGATCGGCGCGAACAGCACGCCAACCGTCGGAAACGCGTGCCCACCGCAGTTGAGACCGCTCTCGATCCGGTACTCGGACACCCAGATCCCCCGCCGGGAAAGGAGCTTTCCTTGCACCTGAGCGGAACGAAGATCCGACACCTTGAGGATGACGCGCTTCTTCGGCGAGATCCCAGCGACCGGGAAGAAATCGTCGTACTCCGCGATCGCGCCGGACACCCTGGGGTTGAGCCCGGCAGAGAGGATGACCGCTCCCTCGAGTTCGCTCATGGCGAATCCGCGCAGAGCGGCGACGGCGTCCGACTCGCCGGACGGCCGGGGCCTCCCTCTCTCGTCCACCGCGCGGTCGAGCTTGGTCATGATGTTCACGTCGACATCCCCAGGCACCAGCCCTGCGCGGATCCGCGTCTCGAGCTCGGTGCGGTCGGGACCGGGCTGGATTGTCCGCCAGCGGCGGAAATCCTCGACGAGCGGGGCGTCGGGTGGGAGAAGCTCGAGGTAGCGGAGGATCCCCTGGGGATCGTCAAACCGGCCAGCCTGGAGCTCGGCGAATCGCCTCCGGCATTCGCGTCCCACCAGAGTCAGGTAGGCGGCGATCCGTCGGGCCCTCAGATCGGCCCCCTCCATGATCGGCTGGTAGGGTTGACCCAGCCGCTCGCACCAATCCCTCCTCAGCTGCTCGATGAGAAGATCGTCAACAAGCGAAATTGCAGAAGAAATCCCATATCTCGACACCCGAAGCGGGGTGTCGATGGTGAAGCCGATCCCCATCACGGCGATGTGGAAGGTGTGGTGAGGGTTGGGCATGGGCGGGGAGCGAGTCTGCACGATTGCCGAGCGTTCCGCATGTCACAGTCGAGTCATCCATGGATGGCCGAAGCCAAACCTGGTCCCGCTGCCCTATTCCCTGGCCAGACGCCCCGTGAGAGGGTGCCCACATGCTCCTCCCCTCGTACGACCTCCTCGGCCGGGTTGCCATCGCCACCCTCGCCATCAGCGTTCCTACGGTGATCGATGGTGTTCGGGGCTCCGTTTCGGTTCGGAGCTGCGACGCCCGGCTCGATCGGTGGTCGCGAAGGCTGCTCCGTCAGGCTCGCATCACTCTGGAGGTCACGGGGCTTGACCGAATCGATTGGTCCAAGACCCACGTGCTGATGAGCAACCACCAATCCTACTACGACATTCCCGTGCTTTTTCAAGCACTTGGTGTCTCGATGCGGATGGTGGCCAAGGAGGAGCTCTTCCGGATCCCGATCTGGGGCCGCGCCATGCGGGACGCTGGCTTCATCCCGGTGGACCGCAGCCGGGGGCGGGAAGCGCTAAGCCGCTTGTTCGAGGCGAGGCAACGACTCGAGCAGGACGGGTCGCACCTATGGATCGCCCCGGAGGGGACTCGGAGCGGCGACGGCAGACTCCTCCCCTTCAAGCGTGGGGGCTTCCAGCTCGCGACGGTGACCGGACTCCCCATCGTGCCGGTGAGCATCGATGGCACCATCAACGTGCATCGGCGAGACTCCCACTTCATCCACCGCGACGTGACGGTGCGAGTCACCGTCGGGGACGCAATCGACCCGAAGGCCTTCGGACGGAAGGACATGGATGGGTTGATCGAGGCCGTCCGAACCGCGATCGGGCTGCCGCTTGGACTGACCGATCGAGCCGCGTCAACCACGCGATCCTCTTCCGCGGAGGCCGAGGCGGAATCCGATACACCGAGCACGAAATGACCTCATCCGGTAGCTTGCCGCAGCGACCGGGACGAAGGAGACCCGCCGGACCGGCTTCACGGCCCGCTCGACTCGAGGGAAGGCATCGACGGTCAGGATGGCCGCGTGTACCTTCGGAAAATGAACATCCGAACCAGAACGATCGCTCGACTGCGAGACTACCTACTGCGAAGCGGAAGACGACCGAGCGTCGTGTTGTCTTCTGCCTACGAGACGCTGACCCGCCAGGGATTGCTCACGAACGAGGAGACGGTGGCACTGCAGCGGGTCGATCCGCTCGCCGAGACGATGTTTCTGATGATGGCGGCGGACGGCAAGGTGGCGGAGGCGGAGCGAGCTGCCGTCCGCGGTGCCATTCGTGGCCTAACGGACGATCTGCTTCGCTCGGGGACGATCAAGGTAATGCTCGAGAACTACGAAGAACGGCTGCGTGCGGAAGGGCGCGACGAACGTCTCCGCGAGATTGCCGAAGCGATCGCCGAGGAGCCAAGCGAGTCCGAGGCCGCCTTCGTGCTCGCTGCCGCGGTCGCCCTCGCTGACGACGAAGTGGCGGACGAGGAGAACGCGCTGATCAACCAGCTCGCGCAGTGGTTCGGGATCCCACCGGAGCGGTGTGACGAGATCCTCGACGAGCTCGACGCGGATCGGGCCGAGGGGTAGTGCCGACGGACATCCCGACCAAACTGCCGTGGGCAATCTCGCCAGAGGCGCTGGAGAGGTCTGCTGCCGGTTCGGTGCTCTAGGTTGTTGATTTGACGCAGCAATCAACCTGATTGCTGCTCTAGTCCCTCAGCGGTGTGATCTTGACGGGATCTCGCAGAAAATTCTTCAATGTTCTCGTGGCCATCAGCAATCGGGCGTCAGCGATCAGGGTCTCCACGTTCTACCTGACCGCTGATGGCCTGGCCTGTTTGGTTCCGGCTCCGCGGGCTTGGGGAATTCTTGTCATCGGCTGGTGATTGCGCTGGGAGCCACCCTCGATTTCCGAAGGCCGGCACGCTCGGGCGGGCGGAGCGGGATGCATCCGTCGCTGCCGGTCTCACCGAGTTCGGTCCCGCCAACCCGCTTCGAGACGCGGTCGAGCATGCCTCTGAACATCCGATCGAGCGCGGCCCGCCCGGGGCCTGCGTAGGGCAACGGCGTCGTACCCTGGATTCGGTAGGGACAGGCCTCCGCCGCGAAGACCTGACAGCTCACGGTCTCGCACCCCGGCGGACGCTCGAAGGATAGCCGGGCAAGGTACCCCGTCCCCGTCCACTCGTGATCTCGGTGCATGCCGAAGACTAGGTTCCCGAGGCTGTAGAAGACCGGGCGCTGGCCGTGCCATTCGACTCCCTGTGGCACGTGCGGATGGTGCCCGAGCACCCCGTCCACGCCGGTTCGCATCACCCAGTGCACGAACTCCTTGGTCCAGGCCATGGGGAGATCCAGGTACTCGGCTCCCCCGTGATATGCCAGGAGCACGACGTCGTGGGCCCTGCGCGCCTCCACCAAACCCTTCGCCAGGCGGTCGAAGCGCGCCCACGCCACATGGGCGCGGCCCTCGTGCTCTTCGAACGCACCCTGGTTCCAGATCTGCGTGACGGCAAAGACGGCGATGGACCAGTCACCCCGCCGAATCACCAACGGTTCGTACGCCCGATTGGGCTCCCGAGTTGCGCCGACGTACTGCACGTTGACACGATCGAGCTGGTCGAACGTCGAGAAGAGCGCGCGCTTGCCGTAGTCCCACATGTGGTTGTTCGCGAGCGAGACCAGGTCGACCCGAGACGCAGCGAGCACCTCTGCCCCCGCCGGCGGCCCGGTGAACACCAGGCGGTTGTACGGCGACTGCGTCTCTCCGCCTTGGTCGCTGAGCTGCGACTCGAGGTTCACGAAGAAGAGGTCGGACGAGTCGATCCACGCGGACAGCGACGCCAGCGGTCGAACCTGGCTCGGGTCGCGTAGTATCTCCTGGCCGAGGTCCCGCGCCAGATTGACGTCGCCGCCGCCGAGGATGACCAATCGTCGCCGGGCGCTCTGGCAGGAAGCCGAAGCGACAGGAACGCTCGCTGCGGTGGAGCGAGCCCCGGAACTCGAGACCCTGGGCGCGCCCGACGCAGACGCGCGAGCCAGCTCGGGGATCGCAGGAGGCGCGGGAGCGACCCCGCCATCGAACAGCGCCGCCGCGCGATCGTCGTCGCAAGCGGTGACGGTGGTCGCGACGGCCGCGAAGAGCCAGGTCACCCACCCCCTCGGCGTTCCGCTGCGACGGTTTGGCTTCATCCCGAAGATCTGAGGCCGAACGTGGCACCTTGGCAACCCGAACCGCCGAGGCCACGGCACCTCGCCCCACCAGTCCCCCGCAACGGTCGGGAGGGTCGAGCCACAGAGGTGGTGGCGCTGGACACTTCGGTGCTTTCTGGGCTACTCCCGTGCCCATGCGAATCGCGGTAATCGGCACGGGCTACGTGGGCTTGGTAGCTGGGGCGTGTTTTGCGGATGCCGGCACCAATGTCACGTGCGTCGACGTGGATGCAACAAAGCTGGAGCGGCTCCGTGCGGGGCAGGTTCCGTTCTTCGAACCACGCCTCGAAGAGATAGTGCGCCGCAACTGGCCCGCCCGGCTCGAGTTCAGCAGCGATCTAGCCGGATCGATCGACGGACGAAGCGCGGTGTTCGTGGCCGTGGGGACCCCCCCGCAGGAGGATGGGTCCGCGGATCTCTCCCACGTCCTCACGGTTGCCGAGGACGTGGCGAGAACCGCCCAGCACGATCTCGTGCTGGTACTCAAGAGCACGGTTCCGGTCGGGACCAACGAGAAGGTCACGCAGCGGGTCAACGCGTACACTCGGCACCGGATCAGCGTCGTGAGCAACCCAGAGTTCTTGAAGGAAGGCGATGCGGTGAACGACTTCCTGAAGCCGGACCGGGTGGTAATCGGCACCGACGATGACCATGCGTTCGAGGTGCTGGCACGGCTCTACGCGCCGTTCACGCGTCAGAACAACCGTATCCAGCGCATGAGCCCGAAGAGCGCCGAGATTGTCAAGTATGCCGCCAATGGCCTACTCGCCACGAAGATCTCCTTCATGAATGAGATCGCGACGCTGTGCGACGTCGCGGGCGCCGATGTGGAGCACGTCCGCGTCGGCCTCGGCTCGGATCGGCGCATCGGGTTTCCGTTCCTTTATCCCGGGCTTGGCTTCGGTGGGAGCTGCTTCCCCAAGGATCTACGGGCGTTGGTACGCACGGGCCAGGAAATCGGGGTCGACCTCGCGGTCGCGGCGGCCGCGATCACCGCGAACGAGGGCCCCGTGGCCATGATTCTGCGGCACCTGGAGGAGGACCTCGAGGGCGTCAAAGGCAAGAGCATCGCGGTCTGGGGCTTGGCCTTCAAGCCACGGACGGACGACGTCCGCGAGGCGGCCGCCATTCGCTTGATCGATGCGCTCGCCAGGCGAGGGGCGACCGTACGCGCGACGGACCCGCAGGCCCTGGAGACCGCCGCGACGAGCCTCGCGCAGAAGAAGATCGTCGGCGTAACCCTGCTCCGCGATGAGTACGCCGTCTGCGAAGGGGCCGATGCGCTGGTGGTCGCTACCGAGTGGAACGAGTACCGAAATCCTGACTTCGAGCGGCTGCGCACTCTGATGCGTGGACGCCGCATCTTCGACGGACGAAACATCCTGGTCCCAGAGGCGGTCGCCGACGCTGGGTTCCGCTATCGTGGCGTCGGGCGACCGCCGCTTTCGCCACGCGGCTAGATCCGGAACCCGGGCTCGGCTGCACCCGCTGGTCCCGGGTCCGTCCTCCTCGGCCGCTACTGGGCGCCGCGCACCGGCGGCACCTCGCCGGTTCTGACGGTCACCGCGGCGAGATGCTCTGGTTCCGCTGACGCGGCGGGTGCGATGGGTGGGGATGGCGTCACGTCCCCCACCTCTGGGGTCGGCATGGTGTCTCGCTCGGGTTCCTCGGAACGAACGAGCACGAGCGCACCGAGCGGAGGCAAGCTCAGGAGCAAGGAATGCTCACGCCCATGCCACCTCACGCTCTCGGTAGGGTACTCCTCGGGGATCGGGAATCCACTGCCGCCATACCGTTGGTCGTCGCTCGAGAAGCGCAGGAGATAGCGCCCCATCGCCGGAGCACCGATCCGATAGTCGGGTCGTGGCACCGGCGTCATATTGAGGACCACCACGATGTGGTCGTCCCCGTTCTTGCGGACGAACGCCAAGACCGAATTCTCACGGTCGGAGCAGTCGATCCACTCGAATCCCGCGGGATCCGGGTCCATCGCCCACAGCGCGGGGGTCGCGTGATAGAGGTTCCCGATGTCTACGAGGTAACGTTGGAGCTGCTGCCGGGATTCCTGTGTCTCGAGGTGCCAGTCCACGCTGCAGTCGTGGCTCCACTCGTTGTGCTGCGCGACCTCGATGCCCATGAAATTGAGCTGCTTCCCCGGCCGCGTGTATTGGTAGGCTAGGAGCAGGCGGTAGTTCGCCTGACGCTGCCACCAGTCGCCGGGCATCTTCTCGATGAGGGCACCCTTTCCATGCACGACCTCGTCGTGCGAGAGCGAGTTGATGAACCGCTCGGTGTACTCGTAGATCATGGAGAAGGTCAGCTCGTCCTGGTGGTACTTCCGGTGCACGGGGTCCTTGGAAAAGTACCGCAGGGTGTCGTGCATCCACCCCATGTTCCATTTGAACGTGAACCCCAGACCGCCATCCTGCAGGGCTTTGGTCACTCCATACCAGGACGTCGACTCTTCCGCGATGGTGACCGCTCCGGGCACCTCTTCACGAATGATGGAGTTTGCTGCCTTCAGGAACTCGATCGCATGGATATTTTCGCGACCGCCGTGCTGGTTCGGGATCCAGGCGCCGTCGCGACGGCTGTAGTCGAGGTAGAGCATGGAAGCTACCGCATCGACGCGCAGCCCATCCACGTGAAACTCCTCCAGCCAGTACAGGGCATTGGCAATGAGGAAGTTCTTCACCTCGGGACGCCCGAAGTTGAAGATCAGCGTTCCCCAGTCCGGGTGCTCGCCCTGTCGTGGATCCTCGTGCTCGAAGAGCGCAGTCCCATCGAAGCGACGGAGTGAAAAGTCATCCTTCGGGAAGTGGGCAGGAACCCAGTCGATGATCACGCCCACGCCGTGCTGATGGAGATAGTCCACGAACCACCGGAAGTCGTCGGGGGTGCCGTAGCGCGACGTCGGGGCATAGTAGCCGGTGACCTGATAGCCCCAGGAGGCATAGAACGCGTGCTCGGCCACCGGCATGAGCTCGATGTGAGTGAATCCGTACTTCTTCGCATGCTCGACGAGCTGCGGCGCGATCTCGCGGTAGCTGAGCGAGCGGTTGCCCTGGTCCGACAACCGCCGCCAGGAACCGAGGTGAACCTCGTAGAGGTTGACCGGTTGGCGCGTGAGATCGACCTCCGCGCGCCGACGCATCCACGCGGAATCCTGCCATTGGTGCGTGGCGCGCGTAACGCAGGATGCCTGGGCGGGCGGCAACTCCATCGCTCGCGCGAACGGATCGGTCTTGAGCCGGAGCGCCCCCTCGCGGGTCTTGATCTCGTACTTGTAGACCGCCCCAACGCCGACGCCCGGGATGAAAACCTCCCAGACTCCGCTCGCGCCGAGCACTCGCATGGGGTAGTTGCGCGCATCCCAGTTACAAAAGTCCCCCACGACGCTCACGCGACGGGCCGCGGGTGCCCACACCGCGAAGGAGGTCCCGGAGACACCATCGATCACGCGCTCGTGGGCGCCGAGGATCTCCCACAGGCGGCGGTGGTTGCCCTCCGCCAGCAGGTAGAGGTCGAAATCCCCAACCGTCGGCAAGAAGCGGTAGGGGTCCTCGCGCTCCCACGCCGCCCCGTCGGGCGAGATGAAGCGGAACCGGTATCCCATGGGGAGCGTTTGGCCCGGCAGGAAGACGGCGAAGACCCCCCCGCCGAGCGCGTGCATGTGAAAGGGAACAGTTGCCCCCTCGACGAGGCAGAACGCGCCATGAGCTCCGGGCTGCAGGGCGCGCACCACCACACCCGATACGCCATGCATCGTGGCGGGATGGGCGCCGAGGAAGCTATGCGGCTCATGGTGCTCGACGTTGCGGATGCGTTCGAGCGTCCCATAGTCCGAGACCAGCTGCAGAGTGTCCGGTTCCATCAGGCATCGACCTCGTAGGAGAGCAATATCAGCGAGTGCGGAGCGACGTTGATCACACGACCCTTGGGAACGCGGCTGGGGTACCAGTCCGTTCGCCTCCCGGGTGAGCCACGTCCCCCAGGACCCCGACGGGAGAGTGGCTCCGGGGACGAGGCGGGGGCCCTCGCCTCATCCCCGATGGGCGCCGAAGTCGCGAGCTCCGGGGCCACCGATGGCCGATTCGTCGCTACGGCGTCCGTCGGTCTGTGCGGGATCCCGGTGTTGATCCGCTCTCGCCAGTGCTGGCCTCCGGGAACGTCGGGGAGAAGAAACGCCCGGTTGCGATGGCTCGCATTCAGCACAAGAAGGAGGGTCTCGCCGCGGTTGGGCCGCCCCCGTTCGTCCACCTCATCGGATGCGTCACCGGGCACCAGCATCCCGAGCACAAGGTTGCGCTGGTTGGCCCAATCATCCTGCGCGAGTTCGCCGCCATCGGGCTTCAGCCATTGGACGTCCTTGACGCCGTCGTCGGTGATCGGCGACCCCGCGAAGTACCGGCGGCGCCGGAATACCGGGTTCTGGCGGCGCAGAAAGAACACCTGCCGCACGAACTCGAGGAGCGACTGGGCGCGGTCATCCCGCGTCCAGTCAACCCAGGTGAGCTCGCCGTCGTGACAGTACGCATTGTTGTTGCCCTGCTGCGACCGACCGAATTCGTCGCCGTGGGACAGCATCGGCACCCCCTGCGAGAAGGCAAGCGTCGCCAACAGGTTGCGCTGCATCCGGTCGCGAACTCGCAGAACCGAGCCAGAGTCGGTGCCGCCCTCCGCGCCCCAGTTGTGGCTGTAGTGCTCGTCGGTGCCGTCGCGGTTGTTCTCGCCATTGGCCGCGTTGTGCTTGCGCTCGTAGCTTACGAGATCGGCAAGCGTGAAGCCATCGTGGCAGGTGACGAAGTTGATGCTGGCGTGGGGACCGCGATCGCTTCCCTGGTAGATATCGCTCGAACCAGAGAGGCGGGATGCAAGCTCCGGAACGGTCCCTTCGTCGCCACGCCAGAACCGACGCACCGTGTCCCGGTATCTCCCGTTCCACTCGGCCCACCCAGGAGGGAATCCTCCCAACCGGTACCCCCCGGGTCCGACATCCCACGGCTCTGCGATCAGCTTGACGCGCGAGAGGACCGGATCCTGCTGCACGGTTGAGAAGAACCGGGCACACGTGTCAAACTCGAACGGGCTCCGCCCGAGCGTCGTCGCGAGGTCGAAGCGGAATCCGTCCACGTGCATGTCCATCACCCAATACCGGAGGCTGTCGAGGACGAGCTGAAGCGCCCGTGGCTGGTGGACGTTGACGCTGTTCCCACAACCGGTGAAGTCATGATAATGGCGGAGGTCGCCGGGCACGAGGCTGTAATACGCGGAGTTGTCGATGCCCCTGAAACTCAGGGTCGGCCCGAGGTCGTTGCCTTCGCCGGTGTGGTTGTAGACAACGTCTAGCAGGATTTCGATGCCAACGCGGTGGAATGCCTTCACCATCGTCTTGAATTCGTGCACCTGCTCGCCACGGCCCCCGGACGCGTACCGCGAGGTGGGGGCGAAAAAGCCAATGGTATTGTAGCCCCAGTAGTTCGTGAGGCCCCGCCCAACCACCCGCTCCTCGTCGATGGCATGCTGCACCGGCAAGAGCTCGACCGCTGTAATTCCGAGCGCGAGGAGGTGATCGAGGACCGCGTCAGACGCCAACCCGAGGTAGGTCCCGCGGAGGCGCTCAGGGACCTCGGGATGGCGTGCCGTCATCCCCTTGACGTGACACTCATAGACTACGGTGCGGCTCCACGGAGTTCGAGGGGCGCGGTCGTCACCCCACGTGAAGGCTCCATCGATCACCACCGCGCGGGGGGTGAACGATGCGCTGTCGAGCGCGCTCGGACCAGCACCACCACCCGAGTGGGAGCGATCGTAGCCGAAAACCGCGTCGTGCCAGACGATGTCCCCGGAAACCGCCTTGGCGTACGGGTCGAGCAAGAGCTTGTTGGGGTTGTGCCAGAGTCCCTGTTCCGGAGCATAAGGTCCGTGCGCACGGTAGCCGTAGAGCGCGCCGGGTCGCACATCGGGCAGGTACGCGTGCCAGACGGAATTCGTGCGATCGCGGAAGGGGATCCGCGCGAGCTCCCGCTGGGCGTCTCGTTCGTCGAACAAGCAGAGCTCGACCCGCGTGGCGGTCCGCGAGAACAGTGCGAAGTTCACTCCCTCGCCGTCCCAGGTCGCGCCCAGGGGGTACGGGCTACCGGGCCAGATCCGCATCCATCCCCCGCCGCTCCGGTTCAGCCGTGACCATCGTTGGCCAGGACGTCAAGCACCCCGTTCAGCGGGATGCCCACCCAATCTGGCCGGTTGTTGAGCTCGTATCCCACCTCGTAGAGCCCCTTCTCGAGCAGCTGAACGTCGAGCTGGCGAGCGAGTCCGGTAGGGTCAGGCGGGAGGATGTCCACCAAGCGCGCCGAGCACATGACATCGAGATACGTCTCGAGGAACGCCGCCGCAACCCACCGGTACCAAAGATGCGCCCAGGGCAGGAGGTTTGGCACGTCTTCCGGGCGTACCAGGCTCCCAGGGAGATCTCCGGTCAACACGCCGAAGGCGGCGTAGTGGAACGACCGCAACATGCCGGCAACGTCCGCCAACGGCGATCGCTTGCGACGCCGCTCCGCGTCGCTGCGCTGAGGCTCGCCCTCGAAGTCGATGATCACGAAGTCCCTGCCGGTGTGGAGAACCTGGCCGAGATGATAGTCCCCATGGCACCGAATGCGGCAACCCCCGAGTGGCTGGTCGATGATCGTGCGAAGGCGCGCGTTGATCTCCCGCTCGCTCCGAAGTAGCCTCCGGGCAAGGTCTAGAGAGTTTCCGGTCAAGCGGTCTTTCTCTGCTTTCACCATGGTGATGGTGCGAGCAGCCAGGTTCCGAAGCGATTGGTAGAACGATCGGCACGCCAGCAGATTCCAGCGCTCGGGAACGAACCCGTTTCCGTCCACTCCGCCGGCGAGGGCTAGGTGCATCTCGCCAGTCCGCCGACCGAGGAGAGAGGCCTCCTGTAGGTAGCCGCTGGCCAGATCCGCCAGCACCGGGGGCGGCTTCCGTCCCACCAGCTCGAGCGGACTCGCCACCACCTCGGGCACCGGCTGGCCGTCGCGCCGTGCGGTGAGCGCCCGGTCGAAATAGCGCGTCACCGCGTCCACCGTGTAGCTCCACGCGTCGCCGAGGTTCGGCACATACTCCTGCAGGATGGCCAGGGTCGCGACGCGACCCTTGGCCAGCCTCACCTCCACGTGGCCCGCAAGCCGGGGAACGTGGGCCTCGGAACCGATCAGGTGAGTGAGGGCCTCGAGCTCCAGGCTGGGACCCTCCTCGACCCTCCGAAGTAGCTTCGCGATGAGCGCTTCCCCGAAAACGAGCGAGGTGTTGCTCTGCTCCACACCCACGGCACGGGCAGGACCGATCGCCTCCGGATCGAGCCCCTTCAACAACTTGTGGGGTACACCGCGCACCTCGACCGCGCGCCCCTTCAGGCGCTTCTTCCGAGTGGCAACGTGGAGGAGTGCCCGAGCGAACAAGGGATCGTTCGAGGCATCGGCGACCACGCCTTCGATCGGCCCCGTCGCGCCCGAGCAGCGCAGCCCCATGATGGCCCGACCGACGGGCGGTGTGGCGGTGACGAAGGCGAGCGGCAGTACGTAGGTCTCGGGTTCGCCCTCGGTGTAGCTGACCTCCGCGAACAGGAGCGCGGCGGTCGCACCGGCATCCGTCATCGAAACGGCATCGACGGACCGGACCGTCTTGATCTCTCGCGCCTTGCCGCGAAACCAGCGCTGGGCGACGAGGTAGGCGGGCAGGGCCCGGTCGACGAGCGCGCGGGTCCGGCCATGGGGGACGATCGCGTTCTCCCACGATCCATCGACATCCAGGATCACGCTCGATGACGGGGTAGTCTCGTGGACAGAATCGCTCCCGGGCTCGATGGCGAACCAGAAGAACCCGTGCGGCCCGATCGTCAACACGTACGGTCGAGCACCGACGCGCGGGAATTCGACATGTCCGAAGAGCTCCCGAACGACTCGCCCCTCGAGCTCCGAGAGATCGAGCTCCACGTACTGGGAGAAGCGGGAGAGGTTCGCGACGACCAGAAGCACCTCGTTCTGGTACCGGCGAAGGAAGGCGAGCACGCGGCGGTTGTGCAGATGTAGGGGCTCGAAGGTGCCCCGGCCGAAAGCAGCGAACTGCTTTCGCAGCGCGACGATGCGTTTGGTCCACCACAGAAGCGAGCTTGGGTTCGCCTGCTGCGTTTCCACGTTGCAGGCCTCGTAATGGTACTCGGGGTCGGTGACGGGCGGGAGGAACAGACGTTGCGGGTTGGCGCGCGAGAAGCCTCCATTGCGATCGGGGCTCCATTGCATCGGCGTCCGCACCCCGTTGCGATCGCCGAGGTACACGTTGTCCCCCATGCCGATCTCGTCACCATAGTAGAGCACGGGCGTTCCCGGCAGCGAGAACAAGAGTGCGTTCATCAGCTCGATGCGCTTGCGATTGTTCTCCAGGAGCGGTGCCAATCGTCGCCGAATGCCGAGATTGACCCGCGCCTGGGGATCTCCGGCATAGGCGCGCACCATGTAGTCCCGCTCCTCCTCGGTGACCATCTCGAGCGTGAGCTCGTCGTGGTTGCGCAGGAAGATCGCCCATTGCGCCTGCGCCGGAATCTCGGGCGTCTGGGCCAGGATGTCGAGGATCGGGAAATGGTCCTCCATCCGCAGCGCCATGTAGAGGCGCGGCATAATGGGGAAATGAAACGCCATGTGGCACTCGTCACCCCGACCGAAGTACGCGGCGGCGTCCTCGGGCCACTGGTTCGCCTCCGCCAGCAGCATGCGACCCGGATACATCGCGTCGACGTGGGCGCGGAGCTCGCGGATGAAGTCGTGCGTCTCCGGGAGGTTCTCGCAAGACGTCCCGTCGCGCTGGTAGAGGTATGGCACCGCGTCCAGCCGAAGCCCGTCCACCCCCATCCCTAGCCAGAAATCCACGGTCTGGATGATCGCCTTCCGAACGTCCGAGCTTCGATAGTTGAGGGCAGGCTGATGGGAGAAGAAGCGGTGGAAGAAGTACTGCTGGGCCACGGGATCCCAGGCCCAGTTGGACGACTCGTAGTCGGTGAAGATGATGCGGGCGTCGCGGTAGAAGGAGGGGTCATCGGACCACAAGTAGAAGTTGCGGTGGCGGCTTCCCTTGGGCGCGTGCCGCGCGCGCTGAAACCACGGGTGTTGGTCGGAAGTGTGCGCCAACACGAGCTCGGTAACGACGCGGAGCCCCCGTTCGTGCGCGTCACGGAGGAATTGCTTGAAGTCGCGAAGCGCTCCGACCTGGAGGTGCACCGCGGTGTAATCGGCGATGTCGTATCCGTCATCCCGCAACGGCGATGGGTAGAAGGGCAGCAGCCAGAGGGTCGTGACGCCGAGATCCGACAAGTAGTCGAGCTTGGCGGAGAGGCCCTTGAAGTCGCCGATCCCGTCTCCATCGCTGTCGAAGAACGCCCGGACCCGAAGCTCGTAGAAGATCGCGTCCTTGTACCAGAGCGAGTCGCCGCTCATCACCGTTGCCTCCTCACGCGAAGAACGTGACCGACGCGCTCTGTGGGATCCAAGCGAACGAAGTTGCGCGCCCCACGCCAGGTGTAGCGCCGGCCGTCGAGCAGGTCTTCGACCTCGTAGCTCTGGCTGTCGCCGATGCCGAGATCCCCCGGCGCGACCTCGACCATAGCATCGTGCGCCCCATGCGGGTCGAGGTTGACGACCACGATGAGATCGTTCCCGGGGGCATGCTTCCAATAGGCGAGCAGATGTTCGCTATTCGTGGGAACCAGGCGCAGGTTCTGGAACGACTGGAGCGCGGGGTTCTCCCGCCGGATCCGGTTCAACGTCTTCACGTCGGACTTGATGTTGCCCGGTTGGTCCCAGTCCCGAACGCGGATCTCGTACTTCTCGGAGTCGAGGTACTCCTCCGACCCCGGCCGTAGCGGCGTGTTCTCGCAGAGCTCGTAGCCGCTGTATATCCCGTAGAGAGGCGACAGAGTGCCGGCGAGCAGCAACCGCACGCGAAACGCGGGCCGTCCGCCGCGTTGCAGGTACTCGTGCAGGATGTCCGGTGTGTTGGCGAAGAAGTTGGGCCGATAGAACTGGTTGACCTCGGGCCGCCCAAGGTCACGCAGAAACTCCTCAAGCTCCCACTTCGTGTTCTTCCACGTGAAGTAGGAATAGGACATCGTGAAGCCCAGCTTCGCCAGGCCGTACATGCGCTTCGGTCGGGTGAAGGCCTCGGCGAAGAAGATCACGTCGGGGTGGTCGCGTTGGACCTCCCGAATCACCCACTCCCAGAACGCGAGGGGTTTGGTGTGTGGGTTGTCGACCCGGAAGGTGCGAACCCCTTGATCGACCCAGTAGAGCAGGAGGTCACGGCACGCCGTCCACAGTGCCTCACGGTTCTCGCACCAGAAGTTGAGGGGATAGATGTCCTCGTACCGTTTGGGTGGGTTCTCCGCGTAGCGGATCGAACCGTCGGCGCGAACGAAGAACCAGTCCGGATGGGCTGTCACCCAGGGGTGGTCGGGTGCACACTGGAGCGCGAAGTCAAGGGCGATTTCGATGCCGAGATCCGCGGCGGAGCGTACGAAGGCATGGAATTCCGGCAGCGTGCCGAGCTGGGGGTGGATGGCGTCATGTCCACCGTCCTCCGAGCCGATTGCCCAAGGGCTACCCACGTCGTCTGCCTCGCAAACGGGCGTGTTGTTGCGCCCCTTCCGGTGGACCTTCCCGATCGGGTGGATCGGCGGCAGGTAGACAACGTCGAAACCCATCTGGGCAATATCGGGGAGTCGGTCCTGAGCGTCGCGGAACGTCCCGTGAACGCCGGGGTGTTTGGCCTGCGAGCGGGGAAAGAGCTCGTACCAACTGGAAAACACCGCACGAGACCGGTCCGCGAATACCTCGTAGGTCACCGCGGAGCGGGTCGCATCGCCGGCCAGCAGCGGCCCCCACACCCGCTCCGCGAGCTCCGCGGAAAGCGCGAGATCGACCCGCTCGGATAGGGGGAGCGCGACGTCGGCAAGCTGACGAGCAGCGGAGCGGAGGTAGATCCGAACCTGCTTCGGCATTCGATCGAGGCAACGCTCGAGCAAGGTAGCGCCTTCGAGTAGCTCGACAGCTACGTCTTGACCCGCAGCGCGGTACTTCTCGAGGTGTTCGCGCCAAGTGCGAAACCGATCGGGCCAGGCCTCGACCGCGAATTGCCACCGGCCAGGGGCATCGACAACGAAGGACCCGGTCCACCGATCCGGGCCGTATTCGTGGGTCAAGGGGGCCTCGCGCCACCTTCGGTCCTGTGCATGGCGGTAGACGGTGCGCGCAGCCACGTGGTCGTGGCCATCCTTGAAGATGTCGGCGCCAATCACGACCGTCTCTCCGACACACCGCTTGACGGCGTAGCGGCCGCCTTCGAGCTGGGGAGTCACACCCTCGATCACCACGCGGGGCGGTGGCACGGATACAGAAACCATGCGGGTCCTCGAAACGACGAGCGGCTCGCGGTCCCCGGGGGTGCTTCCGATGGGGCCTCGGGGGGTGAGCCGAGCTCAGGTGTTTGAACGATTGGCTATCGTCCGTCAAGGTAGCCGAGACGGCGGGAGACCATGGCGCGCGGTGCTGGTCCAGGGAGAGCAACCGCCGTCTCGCGACGCGATGGGTGGTGCCTCCTGGGTAGACAGTGGCAGCCCATCGTCCGCAAGGTCGCACTCTGGTGCCGAAGCTGCCACCCACCCGAGGGCAGAGGGTGGATCGCAGGTTCGCCCACCCCATGGCGGTCTGGTCCGGGTTCCTGGCGGCGCGCAACCGGAACGGGACGAGCGGCCTGGCTGATACCGGGAGAGGCTCGGGTGAGGGGGCTCGCGGGACAGTGGCAGGAGCCCTGGTTCTGGTTCGTCCGGAATCATCGTCGCCGATGTGGTCAGGCGGCGTGCCGGGCGGTGCTTCAGGGCGCGGTGACACCGGGCACGTTTTTGGCGGCGAAGTAGGCGCGAAGCACGTTGCATGCGAGCCCGGGAGCTTTGATCCTCCACTCCGCCGTGTTGACCGCCAGCGCGGCGATGGCGATCTCGGGCTGAGCCGCAGGGGCAAAACCGACAAACCATGTGTAATGGCGGTTCAATTCCTCGCGATTGAGCGTCCCAGTCTTGCCCGCAACCTCGATGCCCGGCAAATACGGGTGTCCACGCCTGTCATGAAAGCTCTTGAAGGCGGAGCCGTTGGCGACCGTCTCCTTCATCATCGCGACGAGCTCCGTGGCGGTGCTCTCCTTGATGGCACGTCGGAGCACGCGGGGTGGGTCGGTATCCGCCCATACGGGGGCCTCGCCTTCGTAGACGGCCTGGATGATCCGCGGCTCCAGAGCAACCCCCCGGTTGGCCACGGTCTGGGCGAGTGACACCGCCGCGAGCGGTGACAGCGTCGTGTGCCAGAAGCCGGCAGCAGAGCGAGCGTACTCCACCCGATCGGGCGGGATGGCGATGGAAGGCGCCTCGTTGGGAACGACGAACGGCACGGGCGCTCCGAAGCCGAAGGCCCCCCCCATCGCCGTAAGCTGCTCGGGCGTGGCGTGCTTCAGTGCGAGACGGGCGATGACGACATTGAGGCTTCGCCCCATCGCCATGGCCAACGTAGCGCACCAGCGGTCACGCTTGGGGTTGTCCTCGAGTTCGCTCGGTTCGACGCGACTCCTGCCGCCATGGTAGCATTGCTCGGTCTCCGCCGAGAGGCCGCCCTGCTCGACGAGGGTCGCGCCCGTCACCACCTTGAAGACGCTCGCCGCGGGGGCCTCCGCGCGCACGTTGACGTCGAACGGTGCGCCGCTCGCCACATGGCTCGCGTAGCTCAGCAGACGTCCCGTCTTCACTTCCATGACGACGACCCCGCCCTCGGGTACCTGGTAACGTCGTAGTTGTGCCAGGGCGGCGCGCTGCAGGTTGGGATCGAGCGTCAGCTCGGCGTGACGGCCATTGGCGAGCGGCGTCAGAACGCGACGCGGCCGCATCTCCTGCCGCAACAGATCCAGGCCCTCGAGATCGGGCATGGCTGCCTTGGCATTGGCGGCGCCCTCCAGTCGGCCAAGGGGCGCGTCAAGGTTGATGCGGCCCTGGACCACGGGCACCAGGGCCGAGATCATCCCAACCGCCACCCCTACCCCCATCCATCGGCTCCACTGTCGCATCACCCTTGGGCGTTACCGGCGGACGGTTGGATCGGCCAAGAAATGCGCAATTGGGTGGGCTTCCAGGATCCGGTCGGACGGCAGGGCCACCGCCTGTCGCCATGCAACTCCGCGGCCGGCAGGCGCCGCACCGATCACCCAACCGCGCCCCGATGAACACCTTCGCCCCGGGAGATCGAGAAGCTTTCGTGGGTTCCTCCGCCGGGTTCGGTGGCTGGGTCGGCGGTCAGGGGACCTGGTCCGCCAGCGCATTCGAACTGATCTGCGCGCTGGGGGTCACGCTGGGCAAGGAGGACGTGACCAAGTATTCTCCCGCCGCGCGTGCCCAACGGCCACGTCGCTGCTCGGATGTCCGACCCCCCCCACAGCGCCACCCTCGAGATCGAAAGCGCCGCCCTGCTTCTCGAGCTGACGGGACCACATGGACAGCTCTTGGCCGAGGTCGCGCGACAGAGCGGCGCCGGGGTGAACCTCCGCGGAAACCTGATCTTCGTGTCCGGATCGGAGGCTGACGTTCTGGTCGCCCATCGCTTCCTGAGCGACGCGGTGGGTGCGCTGGAACGAGGCGGCAACGTCACCACGGAGGACGTCGCAAGAGCCCTCCGCGAGCTCAGAGCCGATCCAAACGCTTCCCTGGCCAGCCTACTGGACGATGGGGTCGTGGTCTCACCACGCCGCCGGGCGGTGGTTCCGAAGACGCCGGGGCAACGGGAGTACCTCCGTGCGATCCGCGGCCATGACCTGACGTTCGGGATCGGGCCAGCAGGGACCGGCAAGACGTACCTTGCCATGGCGCTCGCCGCCAGCGACCTGATGCAGCGGCGGGTGAAGCGGATCGTCCTGACCCGCCCCGCGGTGGAAGCAGGCGAGAAGCTCGGCTTCCTTCCAGGCGACCTCGCGGAGAAGGTCAACCCCTACCTCCGCCCCCTCTATGACGCACTCTACGATATGCTCGAGTTCGATCGCGCGCAGCAGCTCCGCGAACGCGGCCAGATCGAAGTCGCGCCGCTCGCGTTCATGCGCGGGCGCACCCTCAACGACTCGTTCGTGATCCTCGACGAGGCTCAGAACGCCACCAGCGAACAGATGCGGATGTTCCTCACCCGGCTGGGGTACCGCTCAAAGGCAGTGGTGACGGGCGACATCACGCAATCAGACCTACCGGCGGGCGCTCGGAGCGGCCTACGCGAAGCGCACGAGCTACTGCAAGACATCGACGGCATCAGCTTCATCAGCTTCACCGAGGCTGACATGGTCCGCCACCCGCTCGTCCAACGCATCATCGTGGCGTACGAACGGCGCGACGCCGAAATCGCCGCCGAACGGACTCGCTCCGCGGCTCGCGGGGCGGTGGCGCGTGCTCGGAGGGACGCGCCCTCGATCTCCGACGAAGCGGGACCGACGGTCGGAGGGAACGAGAATGATGCCGAAACAGGACCGTCTCCTCTAGCCGCATCGGACTAGAGTGAGTTTCAAACCAAACCCGCGCACACGAGACGGCGCCGCGGGGCCGTCCACTCGAGAAGGCCCCGTCCTTTTTGCCGCGTTCGAGCTGGGGCGAGCCCCTACTCTGGCGTAGGCAGCTGGATCGGCTCGTTCGCCGCGAACTCCCACACGAACGTCGCGTCGCCGACCCGCCGGTCGGGGGGAGTCAGGACCAGTCCGCCGAACTGCTTCAGAACGCAATCGGCGAGCGGCGGCGGTGCCGTCGTCTTCTCGCCGAGCTTGGGATCAACGAAGCTGCCTGTCTTCTTCTCGACGGTGAACTTGACCTCGACCGTTCCCCCCGCGGTCTGGTCGGTCTTCAAAACCTCGTCGTAGCAGGCCTTGATGGGATCGTTCCGCGTGGCGAGCACCACCGCCGTGTCACTGGCATAGGTCGCGCCATCGCGCGCATGCAGCGAGCACGCGGAAACGCCCGTGATCAGGGCAACGAAACCGAGGATCGCATGAGCCTTTTTCATGGTTCGTTCTCCTCTCGAGGTCGGTCACGGCTTGCTGGGCGCGGCCGCAGGTTCGGGTGGAGGCTCCTTCTTGATGCTCTCCTTGGTCTCCTCGACGACCTTCTCCTTGCCCGTTGCTTGGTCGATCTCGACCTTCTTCTTGGTCACGTCCTGCTCGATGATGTTAAACTCGACGCGACGGTTCTTCTCGCGCGCCTCCTCCGTATCGGCGGGGTCGAGCGGCCTGGTTTCCCCAAACCCCTTGGCCACGAGGCTTGCCTCGGGGACGCCACCCGTCTTCACCAGGTACTCCATCACCGCCTTCGCTCGTTGGTCGCTCAGACGGAGGTTGTAGGCGTCGTTGCCCTCGGAGCTCGCGTGCCCTTCGATCTGGATCTTCTTGATATGGGAGTTCTTCTTGATGACGTCGGCGATCTCGTTCAGGAGGCTGAACGAAACCTCGAGGATGGTAGCCTTGTTGTACTCGAACTGGATCTTCTCCCGGATCTCGATCTTGTTGTCGCGCACCTCGACCCGCGGCGGCGGCGCCGGGGGCGGCGGCTCGGGCGGCGGCTCGGGCTTGGGCTTCGGGGGCAGGGGCGGTGGATCGCCCGCGATGGAAAAGGCCGTCTGGCCCTGGACGAGGGTCGGTTTGGCGCAGGCAGCAAGCATGGCTGCCGAGCCCAGGACTACGCACAGCGAGACGGCAACGCCTCTCGTAGACGAGTTGGAAATCCGCATCGGCTTCTCCGTGGAGTGAGGAACAACCCCGGGCAGAGCATCCACGCAACCAACGCGCCACGTCAAGCACGAACCCTCATTGGCTCCCACTCTGCATCGCCGGACGGAAGGGCCCTGGCGAGGGATCCACGACCGGCTCCACCCGCACCCGGCCGTGAGCCTGCGCGCCGGGAGATTATGCTATTGGTTTCAAGGACTTACTGGCGGAATCCCCGCTCGGACGGGAGCCGGCTGACTCTCGCGACGAAGGCAGTTCCATGTTAAGGCGGCGCCTATGCCCGAGATCATCTCAGTCACAGCGCGCGAGATCCTGGATTCTCGCGGAAATCCCACCGTCGAAGCCGACGTCGAGACCGCCAGCGGCAGTCTTGGCCGCGCCGCCGTACCCAGCGGCGCGTCCACCGGCGAGCACGAAGCCCTCGAGTTGCGCGACGGAGACAAGAAGCGCTTCCTCGGCAAGGGAGTGCTCCAGGCGGTCGCGAACATCAACGACAAGCTCGGCCCCGCAATCGCCGGCCTGTCCGCCCTCGACCAGACGGGGGTCGATATGCGCCTTCTGGAGCTGGACGGCACGCCCGACAAGTCCAAGATGGGGGCGAACGCGATCCTGGCGGTATCGATGGCGGTGGCCCGCGCCGCCGCAGAAACGGTGGGCATCCCGCTCTGGCGCTACCTCGGTGGGGTGCAGGCTCGTGTCCTGCCAACACCGATGATGAACGTCATCAACGGCGGCGCCCACGCGGACAACAACCTCGAGTGCCAGGAGTTCATGATCATCCCGGCAGGGTTCGAGCGGTACGCAGAGGCCCTCCGCTGCGGGGCCGAGGTCTTCCACAACCTGAAGAAGATCCTCAAGGCCGACGGTTTGGTCACTGCCGTTGGCGACGAAGGCGGGTTCGCCCCGAACCTGCAAAGCAACGAGCAGGCAATCCAGAAGATCCTCCAGGCCGTGGAGGCCGCAGGCTATCGGCCTGGTGAGCACGTCTTCGTGGGCCTCGACTGCGCCGCGAGCGAGTTCTACAAGCGGGAGTCGGGCAAGTACACCTTCGACGGTCAGGACCGCACCCCCGACGAGCTAGTGGACATCTACGCCGGCTACGCCGAGAAGTACCCGCTCATCAGCATCGAAGACGGGGTGGACGAGAACGACTGGGACACCTGGAAGAAGCTCACCGATCGCCTCGGCAGCCGAATTCAGCTCGTGGGCGACGATCTCTTCGTCACCAACAAGGTACGCCTGAAGCGCGGCATCGAGGCTGGGGTCGCGAACTCGATCCTGATCAAGGTAAACCAGATCGGTTCGCTGACGGAGACGCTGGACACGATCCGCATGGCGACGAATGCCCACTACACGTCCGTCATCTCCCACCGCTCCGGGGAAACCGAAGACAGCCTCATAGCGGACCTCGCCGTGGCCACCAATGCCGGGCAGATAAAGACCGGAAGCATGAGCCGCAGCGATCGTATCGCGAAGTACAATCAGCTGCTTCGGATCGCGGAGGAGCTTGGCGACGGCTCCATCTACGCCGGTCGCGAGCCCTTCTTGCGCCGCAAGAACCGTGCCTAGATGTCAGGACTCCGTGAACGGATACCCCGAATAGCCCGGGAATGAATCACCTCGTTGGCTGGTTGCACTCCACGACAGCAAGGAGGTGATTCGACCGGCCAGTTCCTCCTCGAGACCGAGCCCGAGGCGATCCGGCCCATGCACATGGCAGCTGGTGGCGTTTGGTTCCCGCATGACGCGGCGAACGCGGTTGACGCGCCTCCCGAGCCCATGTCCGCGCCGAGCGGTGCCGAACCTATCACACCCATCCCCAGCCCGGCACCGTACGGCGAGCGACAACCGTCCCGGTCATGCCAGACCAAGCGCCAGCGACCCCCGTTCGGCTCGTTCGATCGGGGGTCGTGCTTTGTCGTCCCCTGCGCTCGCGGTTCGGCAACTGGTCACCGCGAGCCGGAGCTATCGCTCCTACCACTCGATGCGAACGGCGTGTACCCGTCCCCGATCCGCACCAACCTGCTCCCCGAAGAGCAGGTCGTCTCCCGCGAAGGCGAGCGGTACGGCCTGCCCAGAAGGGCCGCCAATTGGCGTGAGCCGCCGTGGGGTAGGGCGGCTCCTTCGCGACCATGAGAAGCCGTCGATGGCCGCGACCGTGCCCGTGTCGATACCCACGGCGACCCGGCACACGGTATCTCCACAGCGAAGGGCGACCCCAGTCGGCGAACCTTCCGCGATTTCCACCCGAGTCGCGGGCCCGGCGAACCGACCACTCCCATCGAGCTCCGCGAGCGAGACGGCTCCGGTTCTGCCCGAGATCGAGTCGGAGGCCTCGAGCCAGGCGAGGACGAGGCCAGCTTCGGTGGCGGCGAGGGTGGGAGAAAAGGAGTGTGCCGGCGTAGCCGCGAGCCGTTGGGGCTCGCCGGCCGGAGTCACGTCGCGAGCACTCACCCGAGTGCCAAAGAGGTCGGCAACCCCAGGCGCCGCAGGGTCCCGCGCGTCCGCCCACACGACCATGACCTGTTCGCCTAGGGGTGCGAGCGCGATGCCCGACGCCGCTCCCGCCACGGTCGTCAGGGGCTGCTCGTTGCCGGCGCGTCGAAGCGTCCGGTCGAGTCTCATCACGTAGGGCTTGGCGTCCCCGTCACGTTCGTCGATCCAGCCCACCACCCAACCGTTGCCAACCCAGACCCCAGCCACATCACTCTTCTCTCCGGCCGTGGTCGTGAGCATCTTCTGGGTCAGCTTCTGACCGCGCCCCCCTACCGTGGTTCCGAACACCTGCGGGCGCCCCTGATCGATCGCCGTCCAGACCAGCAGGGCTTCCTCACTGCCCTTGACCGGCGCCAGCGCTACACCGCCGAGCGAGCGGGCTCGGATGGAGATCGTGGTCGCGTTCGGCGGGTCTGCGTCGGTGCGCCCCACCTGGAGCAGCGCCCGCAACGGAGCGAAGCGCCCGTCCGGAGCGGGGGTCTTCGGCACCACCCACGGCGCCCCGGGGTCGAAGAAGGTCACCCAGGCGCCGAGCGACCCAGAAGCGAGGTCCGCCGTGGCCACGTCCGCGAGCGGAGCAGCGGTGGCGATGGTGCGCACGGCAAGAGCACGCGGCGGCACAACGGGCGGCAGCGTGGCCGCGGGGGGGAGCCAGCGGTCCGACCGAGCCTCCAGGTCCACCGCGTAGATCGGGGCCGGGGCGCCGGAGAGCGCAGCGAGCGTGAGGCACCCCTGCGCAGCGCAGGACAATCCCCAAGCCGCCTCGGCGGTTGGGTGTCCGGGCACATCCAATCGAAGCGGCTCGGCTGCGGTCACGCGAAGCCCGCGGTCGAAGGCCACGAAGAGTGGCATCGCTGCCTCGTCGCAGGCCCCGAGCTCGGCTCGCACGGCTTCCGAAGCCGCCCGGGTTCGCGGGCAGGCCGGCGCGAGGGTCAGCGCCGCGAGACCGTGCAACGTCGGCACGATCTCGGGCAGCACCGTCTCTGACGCGATCGCGAGCTCCGCACGTTCATCCCCGAGCCGACCGCCGGCGTCGATGGGCGCAATGCGTACGACACGTCCTCGCTCGGGACGCTCGCCGAGCAGTTCCCACACCAAGTGGGCAGACCCTCCCCCCAGCGGAGGCAGGAGACGCACGAACGCCTCCGGGCCCACGCCTGGCGTGGCACGCCCGGCCGCGCGCGAGAGATGGTTCGCTCCGTCAACGACCGCGAGATAGACAGCGGGATCCTCCCCTCGGGTATCCGACCAAGCGAGCGCGACAGCATCCCCGATCACGGCGAGGTCGAGGTCGGGCATGGCGGTCGGGGATGGGCTCACCGGGACCGGGCGTCCCTTCGGCGCCCCATCTCCGTCCGCGATCTGCAGAGCCACCGGACCCCGCCCTCCCCCCTTGTTCGCCTCCACGAAGCCGAGGGCAATACCCGCAGGGAGCGCGGCCGCCTGCCACGCGAGGGCGCGACGCACGAGCTCTCGGGCGGCGCTCCGCGGCACCCCGGCGGCGTCGAGCGCGCGGCTCTGGATCCGCGCGGCGCCGTCCACCGCCTCGGCCCACAGCAGCACGACCCCCTCGCCACTCGGCAGGGCATCCATCCAGAACAGGCGCGCCGCACCCTCGACGACGGTAACGGCGGCGCCCGCGATCCTTCCGGTCGCGGACACCCGCTGCAAGGCGATGTCCTCGCCACCGTCAGCGCGGCGACTCGCCAGGACCAGGTACCCCCCATCCGGGCCCGGTCTCACGGCGATGAGGCCGGCTTGATCCCTCGCGGGACCGAGCTGCCGTGCCGCACCGCTTGGCTCACCGGCACGATCGAGGGCCCGAGCGTAGAAACCACCGGCGCTCCCCGGTTCGACCCAGACGACGAGCCGCCCACCGGCGTTCGTGCCCAGAAACGGCCCGAGGGTCCCCTCTCGAAGCTCGGTGAGGGCGTGGGCGGTGAGGGCAGGACCAGACGCCTCCGCCGACTTGGCATTGCGGGCGGGGTCGATTCGCGACCGGTCCGGTGTCGGCGCCGGCGAGCGGGACAGCGCTGAGCACCCGATCGCCAGGGCAGCCACACTCACCAGAAGCACGGATGAACCCGGGCGCACGGCCCTTACCTAACCGCGCCCGGTCCGGTGGCGCAACCCTCGTACCATCCCCGGCCGGTTGGACCTTGGCGTCGAGTCCCCGTACCATCGCGGGGTGACGCTCGCCCAGCGTTTGCTCCTCGCGATCGGGGTGTTGACGATCGCCACCACGGTATCGTTGGCACTCGGGCTCCGCGAGGCCTGGCGCAGCACCGAGGAAGCTGCCTTCCAGGCAGCGTTCCAGGTCACCGCGGGTCGGCTGCGGGGTGAGCTCGGCCGACAGGCAGCGACGTTGCCGGCCTTGGTCGAACCACTCTGCCGGCACGACCCGACCATCGACGGCGCCCTGGTCGATCTTCGGGCCGGCGCGCTCGATCCCGGGCGGCGGCTCGCCCTCAGCCTGCGCGTCCCAGAACTGATGCGCGCGTTCTCCTTCGACGAGCTCTGGCTCGTGACCGGACGCGGCGAGGTTCTGGGGGCGGGCCACGATGAGGCGCTGACTGGAAAACGTGACCCAGAACTCGGCCGCCGAATCGCAACGTCAGCGCCGACGCGCGCCCACCTCCGGCGGGACGGGAACGCCCCAGCGCTCGAGACTCACTGCCGAACCGAGCGTGGCACCGAAGCCGTCGGACTCATCGCCGCCCGCCGCCTGGACTCGCTCCTCGCCGACCTCCAACCGGCAGGAGTAACGCTCTCCCTCGGGCAGCCTCGCCCCAACCAGAACGAGCTGGTCGAAAGCCTCGCAGTGCCCGAACTCGGCGGACTCATCGTGTACGCAACCCAATCTCGGGTCCCGCTCCATCGGGCGCTGCAGCGGCTCGACGCGACAATCCTGGCCATGGGCAGCGTGACCTTCGGGGCCGCGCTGATGCTGGCGTTCCTGCTCGCCCGGGGATTGGCTCGGCCCATCGTCAAGCTGTCCGAGCAGGCACGCGAGGTGGTGCATGGCGAACCGCGACCGGTGCAGGGGCGGGGGGGGCGAGAGCTCCGCGAGCTTGCCTCCTCGTTCAACCAAGCGATCGCCGACCTGGTGGCCCTGCGCAAACGCCTGGCCGCCACCGAGCGCATCGCAGCGCGACGCGAGATCGCCCGCCGCGTCGCGCACGAGATAAAAAACCCCCTCGCTCCGATCCGCACGGCCGTGGAGACACTGCGCCGGCTTCGTGCGCGTGACGACCCGGCCTTTGACGAGTACTTCGACGAGGCCACCCGGACCGTGCTCGACGAAGTAACGAGGATCAGCAACATCGTCAGCGAGTTTACCCGTTTCGCTCGGCTGCCACCCCCGAATCCGGCGCCCATCGATCTTGCGGCGACGGTGCGCCAGGTGGTGGGGCTGCACACCACCGAGGGCGTGCCGATCACACTCACCACCGAGACCGTGCCAGTTGTCACCGCCGACCGCGATCAGGTGGTACAGGTCACCACGAACCTCGTCCAGAACGCGCTCGAAGCGTGCCGGAGCCAACCCAACGCCAGGGTGGAGGTCGAGCTCCGACCATTCGATGCGGAGCGGGTCGCCCTGCGGGTGCGAGACAACGGACCGGGCGTGGCCCCCGAAATGCTCGACCGCCTCTTCGAGCCCTACGCGACCACGAAGACCACGGGGACCGGCCTTGGCCTCGCCATCGTCCAGCGGATCGTGGTCGAGCACGGTGGCGAAATCTCGTACCGGGGGCGACCGGCGGGTGGGGCCGAGTTCGAGGTCATGCTTCCGATCGCCGGCCCGACGCTACTACCCGAGGCGCCCAACCCATCCAGCGCCGAACCCCGCGGATGATCCACAGGGACGGGCCGCGCTGCGGCCCCTCCCCGCTCGCTCCCGAGTGGGCACACCAGCCCGGGTCCTTCCCGCCGAGTTCTGGCAGCCGGACCCCAGGGTCGGCCACCGGGCTACGGGGCCGGATACTTGGAGGACGGGGGCAGCCGACCCGATCCGGGAACCCCGCAATCCCCGAACGGAACGGGGTGGGGATCGAACGGGCGCTCGCAGCGCGGTCGGATCGCGGAAGCTTCGGCCAAGCGGTTCGACCTCGACGAGGGGTGGGCAGTGCGCGGTGGGCGAGCGGCGTCTCCTGGCGAGATCGCGCGATGCGCCTTGTTACCGAAGCCCTCCCCCCATAGTCTTTCCGAGGGATTCCGGCGGGCTGACGCCGAGGCGCGAAAGGTCACCATGAACTCACTCGGTCAACGGCAGTACCTCGGGTTGGGGCTCGTCGCAGTGGGCGCATTGCTGGTCTATCTCTTGGCCGCGGGGAACCAGGATTCGCTACTGACGGCACTGACGGCGCTGGTTGCGGGGATCGCTGGCTTCTTCGTCGCCCTGCCGAGCAACACCATTCAGGATGAGGACCTGAGAACCGTGCGGAATGCGGTTCGCCGGACGTCGGATGGCAAGCGCGCGGAGCCCCCGACCAACGCCCGCCCCGCGCTGCGAGCCGTGTTCGAAGAGCTGGAGAACCTCCGCGATTCGCTGGCGGAGACGCGCGACCACATGACCAACCAGACGTCGGAGCTCGCTCGACTCCAGAAGACCGCGGCGCACGAGCGCGAAGACCGTGAGAGCCGCCTGACGACCGCCAGCCAGGAGCTGGCGGAAGTGATCCGGCAGCTCACTGAAGGCGTTGCCTCGCAGATGAACGCCAGCGACGAGGCGGCTCGCTACGTGGAGGAGATGACGAATAGCCTCCGCGACGTTGCCCAAAACACCGAGGTATTGGCGGAGAGCGCCGAGGAGTCGAGCTCGTCGATCCTGGAGATGACGGCGACCACCGAGGAGGTGGCGGACAACATCGGGGAGCTCGGCGCGAGTGTCCGCGAGACGGTGGCGTCGATCGAAGAAATGGCCTTCTCGATCAAGGAGGTAGCCAAAAACGTCGACGCGCTGTCGCTCACCGCCGAGGAGACGAGCTCCAGCATGAACGAGATGGACGTCTCCATCGACCAGGTCCAATCGAACGCCAACGAGACCGCTCGCCTCAGCGAGGAGGTAGCCCAGGACGCGGAGCGTGGTGCCGAGTCGATCCTCAAGACGATCGGCGAGATCTACCGGATCAAAGAGACCACGCAGGAAGCGGTCGCGGTGATCAGCAACCTCGGCTCTCGCATCGACGCCATCGGGCAGATCCTGAACGTCATCGACGAGGTCGCCGAGCAGACCAACCTCCTCGCCCTCAACGCCGCGATCATCGCCGCGCAGGCCGGTGAACATGGCAAGGGGTTCGCGGTCGTTGCCGACGAGATCAAGGACCTCGCGGAGCGCGCCGGAGTGAGCACGAAGGAGATCGCCGAGCTCATCAAGACCATCCAGGCCGAGAGCCGCAACGCGATCGTAGCGGTCGAGCGGGGCGCGCAGAACGTGGACCGTGGCGTCGAGGTGTCGAACGAGGCGGAACGAGCCCTGAAGAAGATCCTCGAGAGCTCACAGAAGAGCACCAACATGGTGCGAGCAATCGCGCGCGCAACGGTCGAGCAGGCCAAGGGAAGCCGTCAGGTAACGGACGCAATCGGACGCATCGCAGAAACCGTGCAGCAGATCGCCGCCGCGACCGCGCAGCAGGCGCGCGGCTCGGAACTCATCATGAAGAGTGGCGAGAAGATGCGGGCTATCTCGCAACAGGTGGAGCGGTCGAGCGCCGAGCAGGCGCGCGGCGGCAAGCAGATCACCGGCGCGATCGAGTCTATCAATGGGATGGTGAGCCAGCTCAACGCCTCCCACCGTTCGCACGCGCGCGGCACCGAGCAAGCGAGTTCCTCCGCGAAGCGTCTCGAAGAGGGCGCCCGCCGACTCGACCGCCTCCTGCGCGACCTCGTCACGGCCTCCGAGCGACTGCGCAAGGCCTCGGTCTGAGTCCGCATCCGCCGGTCACCGCGCCTCGCCGAGGCCGCAGCGCGCGCTCCCGGGCGTGGTGACCACCACATCGTAGTCGCCGACATCGAGATCGAGACGTGCGGTCACCGCGCCAGCAAACGCGCCGTCGTGACCGGTCGGCAGCGAGCCGAGGGGGACGGGCTCCATTCCCTCTCGGTGGAGCATCACGTCGACCCGCGCGCCAGCACATGGCCGGCCCGCCTGCTCCACCCTTCCCCTGAGGCGGAGGGGCTCGCCGCGGCGGATGGTTTGGTCGAGGATCTCCAGGGTCATCGTCGAAGCATCGAACGGCAGGGTGGCGCGCGAAGCAGAGCTTCCGGGGCTGGGGTCGTGCACCAGCGAATGACCCAACGCCAGCCGAGCGGCGTCCACCCCCGGCCCTGGGCCCTTCAGCCCCAGATCCTCCCGAGCCCGCCGTGCGAGCTCGAACCCGCTCTCCGCACCGTTCGGCCACGGCTGGGGATCGGCCGGCGGCACGTGCTGAAACCCAGTCGTCCGAGGGTCGAGATCGAGGTGGCCCGCGGCGCCCCCCAGGTCGACGCGGTGCCAAGTTCGTCCGTCGGAGACCTCGACCCAGGCGTGCGCCTCGTTGCGCACGAAGCGCACCGGGATGCCGAGGTGAAGGGCAGTGATCACGAAGGCGTAGGCGCGATGACGACACACGCCCTTCCTCGACGTCGCGAGCTCCTCGTAGAGGCCCACCGGGTCGGTCGCCTCGGGCATATCCGTGGACGGGGCGAAGCCGCGAAAATAGCCGACTAGTGCCGCAACCGCCTCACGCAAGCGCAGCGTTCGACTCACGCCGATCCGTTGCAGCGTGCGGCTCGCGGCCTCGGCGGCCGCAGCGGGCAATGGCGGGGGGGAGGGGAGCACGTCGAACGCAATGTCGGGGAATGGACTGCCGAAAACCGCGCGCGAGATGGCAAGTTGAAGCGTCAGGCGAATGCGACGCCCCTCCGAAGCGCGTACGAACCAATTGTCCGCACCGTCATGGAGGAGCACCAGCTTCGTCTCGGGAAAGGTTTGGAGGGCCAACGCGCGCGTCCCCGGGCCGACGCTGGGAATGCGCACCGCCTTCCCCTCGACGAGATCGATGACGAGGTCAGCATAGAACTGGTCGTCCCCTGGCTGCGGCGACCCGCCGACTTCGAGGGGGCGCAGCTTCGGATCGGCAACCGACAGCGCAAGCTGGCGATCGACGGCGTCGTAGGCGAAGGCACGCTTGAACGGGGTTACCGACGGGTTGAAGGGGTCGTCGTACTCGACGTTGCTCGGGCGGGAGGTGTTGCGATCGATGCGATACTCGGCGCTGGTGCCGTGAGCCTCCGAGCGGCCCCCGTAGACGTGGTCGGGCGCGAGCGGGCTCCGGCTCGGATCGGGAGCCGGGATCACCCCGCTCGGCGTGTCGATGGCAGCAGGCAGACGCCCATCGGCGGTCGTCGCCCCGAAACTGAGGTCCTCGGCGTCGTCGCGAGGAAAGTACTCGTGAAGCACCGGGGCATCAGCAACCGCAGGTCCCGTGAGGAGCGCAGCCGCGACCAAGACCGAGAACGGACGAAAGAACCGCGGCCGAAGGGTCGGCGCCCTCTTCATCGGGGTGGAGGCTACCACGCCCCGGCGACTCATGGTCCTTCCGGGGACAATCCGCTAAGGTTTGGGCCCGATGGACCTCCAAGATCAACTGGACCGGTTGCCCGAGGACGTCGCTGACGAGCTGTCGCGCTACCACTTCGACCGCCCACGTTTCGAGCGCCTTGCCGCAAGACTTCGCGCAAGCGAGCCGACCGACAACCGCGTCCGCGGGGCGGTCACCGCGCCGACGGCGGGTGACGTGCGTTTCTTGCCGGAGGCGGGTTCTCCTGACTACGCGCGTTGCGAGGCCCGTGGGCTCGAGGCACTGGCTCGGGGCGAGGTAGCCCTCATCGTCCTCGCTGGCGGGATGGCGACGCGGATGGGCGGTGTGGTCAAGGGTCTGGTCGAGGCCCTCCCCGGCCGCACTTTCCTCGACCAACGCCTCGCTGAGGTGGACGCGATGACCCGACGGACGGGTCGTCCCCTGCCGCTGTGGTTGATGACCAGCTCCGCAACCGATGCGGACCTGCGGAGGACGCTCGGGGCGCGACTCGACGGGGAGCGCGTGGCGACCTTCCCACAGCAGCTCTCTCTCCGTTTGCGGCCGGACGGGAAGCTCTTCCTCGACGCCCGCGGCCGGCCGAGCCTCCACGCACCGGGCCATGGGGACCTCGTGGACGCGCTGCGGGAGAGCGGACTTCTGAGGAGGTTCGTCGCGCAAGGCGGCAGGGTGGTCATGGTCACCAACATCGACAACCTGGGGGCGACGGTCGATGCGGCCATCGTCGGGTTCCACCTCGAGCACGGATCTCCCGTCACTTGCGAGGTCGTGGACAAGGTCGGCTCGGATCGTGGCGGAATCCCCGTCCGCGTCGACGGTCGGCGAGTGATCCTCGAGGAGTTTCGGCTCCCGGCGGGCTTCGATCCGGCCGAGGTGCGGGTCTTCAATACCAACACGTTCCTGTTCGACGCTCGAGCCCTCGCTGCACTCGACCTGGAGTGGACCTTCTTCTTCGTGACCAAGGACGTGGAAGGCATTCCCGCGGTGCAGTTCGAGCGCCTGATCGGCGAGGTCACGAGCCAGCTCGACACCGTGTTTCTTCACGTTCCCCGGCATGGAGTGGAATCCCGTTTCCTCCCGGCGAAGGACCCCAATGAGCTCGCGGCGCGACAGTCCGAGATCGCCGCCGTCGCGCACGCACGAGGTATCCTATGAAGCGGCTTGGTTCCTGCACTGCCCACGCGACCGCAGTCGCAGCTCTCTGGGCCACGAGCGTGCTCGCCCAGACCGAGGCGCACACCGAACAATCGGGTCCGCAGACGCTGCCGACCTACGGCCGCAGCGTCGCCACCGTCAATGACACCTCCGCGCTCGTGCAAAATCCCGCCAATGTCGCCTTCATTCCAGGGGGGGAGCTTCGCTGGCAGGGGTACTTCCTCGACGAGGGGGCCGCGGCTCCGTTCCAGGGGCACTCGATCGCCCTTGGTGGGAGCTTGCCCAAGGCCCACGTTGGCGGCGGCTTTCGCGCCGACTTCGTGAACCCTCCGTACGCTTGGTCTGGAACCGACGAAGACCGGTATAACTGGCTCACCTGGGGAATCGGCGTCGGGTCGCCAAACTCGGCAGCGTTGGGGGTCACCGTCCAGCGCAGCTACTCCAACGACCCGACCTTGCACGCGCTCGTGGCGTGGTCCGCAGGGCTCACGCTTCGCCCCTGGAATGCGCTCGGGCTCGGCGTGGTAGCGCACGCATTCAACGCCCCGACCAACGACTCCCACGGGTATGCCGACCGCACCTTCGACTTCGGCGCGGCTCTTCGCCCGACGGGCTCGGACGCGATCGAGATGGGGATCGAGACGCGGCTGGTCGACGTGACAGCCGCCGACCCCGCCGATTTCTGGGTACCCCGCGCGACGCTGGATGTGACGATCCCGCGCGTAGGACGACTGCGCGGGGACCTGGCGGTGGTGGACCCGCACGAGCGGGCCGGGGCGGCGTCGTGGCAGGCGTCAGTGGCGCTCGCGGTTCGGCTGAACGGCGGGCAGGCCGCCGGCGAACTCGCCGGCGGGTCGACGTTCGGTGATCGCCTCGGCGAGACGGCGAAGAATCGCGCAGCGGCCAACGCCTTCGCCGAGGTCGCCCTCCGATCGGTGAAGGAGAGAAGCGGTATCGAGCTCCCGCGGTTCGCGGTGCGAGTGCGGCTGGAAGAGACGCCGGGACCGCGTCAACACGTCACCCTGCTCCGGCAGCTCTGGGACATCGCAGACCACGAGCGAGCGGTGGACGCGGTGGTGCTGGAGCTGCGCGCGCCACCTGCCGACAGCCTGGGCGCAATCCAAGAGTTGCGCGATGCGATTCGCCACCTGCGACTCGCCGGCAAGCGTGTCCTTTGTCACTTGGAGGACGGAGGCGGTGCTGCGCTCTACGCCTGCGCTGGCGCCAATCGTGTCCTGCTGAGCCCCGCTGGGGAGATCCGTTTCGCCGGACTCAAGTCCCAGCAGCTCTACTTCGCCCGCTTGCTGGACAAGCTCGGCATCCGGGCGGAGTTCGTCCGTATCGGGAAGCACAAGAGCGCACCCGAACCGCTGGAGCGCGAGCGTGCAAGCGACGTGGCCCGCGCCGACCATGTCGATCTGATGCAGCAGATCGAGCGGTACCTGGTGGGCGGCATCGCGACGGGACGGGCGCTCACGGTGCCCGAGGTGCGCGCTCGCGTGGCCGCCGGACCGTTCGTGGCGAGCGACGCGAAGACGGCGGGCTTCATCGACGGGGTAGCCTTCGATGACGAGGTGGAGCAGCGGGTCAATGAGCTCGTGGGCCGCCGAACCCACCTGGTCGAGGTCGAGGATCTACTCCCACGAAGAACCGGCCGCTTTGGCGCCGGCCGTCGGCTGGCCATCGTCCACGCAACCGGCTCGATCGTGGACGGCCGCAGCCGCGTGATCCCGCTAGCGAACATGAATACCCTCGGATCGTACACCCTCGTGGAGACGCTGAAAGACCTCCGCGAAGACGACTCCGTTCGCGCGATTGTCCTCCGCGTGGACTCACCCGGGGGATCGGCCCTCGCTTCGGACGTGATGTGGCGCGAGATCTCGCTGACCGCGGAGGTGAAGCCGGTCGTGGTGAGCATGGGCGGCGTAGCCGCGAGCGGCGGCTACTACATCGCCGCCCCCGGGTCCCGTATCTTCGCCAACCCCCTGACCATCACCGGCAGCATCGGCATCTTCTCGGGGAAGGCCGACATCTCTCGACTGACGGATCACCTCGGGGTTGGCGTCGAATCCTACAAGACGGCGCCTCGCGCCGACGCCGAGTCGCCCTTCCGACCCTACACGGCGGAGGAGCGCCGCGAGATCGAGCGACGGCTGCGGCAGCATTACGACCGTTTTCTCGACCGCGTTGCCGCGGGTCGTTCGCTGACCAAGGAGGAGATCGATCGCGTTGGTCAAGGTCGCGTGTGGACGGGCGAGCAGGCCCAACGCGAGCGCCTCGTCGACGAACTCGGCGGGCTGCGGGAGGCGCTGGACTATGCCCGACGCATCGCTCACCTCCCCGCCCACGTGCCCATCATCGAGCTACCTCCCCAGAAGACGACCCTGATCGGCCAGGTGCTCGACATCGAGGGGATTCGCAAGACCCGAGGCGTTCCGTGGCCACCCGGGCTCGAACCGCTCCTCGCGGCAGCAGGCCCCTTCTTGGTCTATGAGCCCGACCAACCCCTCGCGCTCCTCGAGCTCGCACCGATCGAGCTCTGACCGCCGGAGGCCAGGGTGAGCAGGTTCGTGCCCCCCGCATTACTCCACCTCGCGGAGGTGCGCGTCGACGTGCCAGGTGATGGGCCGATCGCCGAGGACTTGGGGTGCGTCGCGGCGGGACCCAGGGTCGGGCTGCTCGGACACTGGGAGCCACTCTTTCGTGTACTCACTGGTGAGGCAAGAGTCCTGGCGGGCCGGGCAGAAATCGCCGGTGTCGATGCCGAGCAGGCGGTCGCCCTGGGCGTAGTCGGCGTGGCGCGCTGCGCGGTCCCTCTCCCCTCGGGGTGGCGGGGCCTGGACTACGTGTGCGAGAGCGCGCGGCTCGCTGGATTGGGGAGGGCGGCTGAGACGGCAGCGAAGAGCACGCTCGCACGCCTCGGCCTCGAGCGCGTCCAACACTGTACGATTCGTGGGCTCTCGCCGGTCGAGCGGCGGGCGCTCCTGCTGGCGCACGCGGTGGTGAACGATCCGCCGGTGCTCGCCGTCGAAGACCCGCTCGATGACCTCGAACCGGGCCCCGCGACGGCGCTTCGCTCGGTCCTGGAGCAGGCCAGCCTGGGCCGTCATCTCGTGCTGTCGACTCGCGAGACAGCATCCGGCACGCCCACCGAGGAGCTGCTGCGGAGCTGCAACGAGCTACTGGCTCGGGACGCACGGGGTCGGGTGGATCCAGCGAGCGTCGGGGGCTCGCCCGCCTTGGCGGGCGCCCGTTGGTCGGTCATTGTCCTCGGTGGGGCCCGTCGCCTGGCGGACGCCCTGATCGCGCGGGGCGCCGTCCTCGAAGCGGAGCATCTCCTCGATGAGCGCACGTTCGACCTCACGTTCACCGCTGGTTGCGGGTCCGCTAGAGTCCCCAACGAGGAGGTAGGGACGGCACCCGCGCCGGAGTTCGGGGGTCGCCTCGTTCTGCGGATCCCGACGACAAACGGCGCAGATGTGGTGATCGGTCTGGCCCACGAGCTCCATTGCCCCATCGTCGAGCTCGTGGGCCTCGGGTGAAGGGCTCCGGCCGCGATCTGCGATCCCTAGGACCCCGGGGGTGTGGCTCCCCTCGCCCCTGGTGGGGGCACCATGGGAGTCGGGACGCCATCACGAGAGGAAGCCAACCACCAGAGCCCAAGCCCGCAGGTGATCGCGACGTCCGCGACGTTGAACACGGGCCAATGGATGAGGTAAACCCAGTCGATGACGTAGCCGAGAAGGACCCGATCGGCGAGGTTGCCCAGGGCGCCCCCAAGGAGGGTCGCCAGCGCAACCTTCTCGAGCAGGGTCGAGCGCCGCCAGCGCAATACCAAACCCAACGCAGCTACGATGCTGCCGACGGCGACCCCGGTGACGAGGATCCGGTACCTCGATTCTTCCTCAACGAACTGGTAGAGGAGGCTGAAGGCCGAGTCCCGGTTCTCCCGGTACGTGAGCTCGAGGATGCCCGGCACCACGATGGTCGGAGCGTCCCGGAGCTCGGTCGCGGCAAGACGCTTGGTCGCGTGGTCACAACCTACGAGCCCGGAGACCAGAAAGACGACCGCAAGGACCTGCCACCACCGCACGTCGCACCAACCCGCGCGGCTCGGTGGATATTCCCCAAAACGGGTTGGCGACTCGGCCATTGGGTTCGGTAGTCGGGGGAGGTCTCCCCAGGGACCTGCGCCATGGCCCGCGACTCGCTCCCGAGAGCGAGCGATCCGGGTAGGGTTCCTTGCCAATGTTTGAGCGATCGAGCTTGGTCCCATCCCAGCGGGTACCGCCTGGGAGCCCCGATCGTCCAACGCTTCCCGACCGTTGGGAGCGGTGGCGACCCGGCATCGATCGCTCTAGGCTGCGCGGCGCCATGCCTCACCGAGAAGTCCTGCCCAAAGCGCGACGGATCGTCGTCAAGATCGGATCCCGCGTGCTGGCCGAAGACAGCATCGCCCAGAACCGGCTCGCGGCCGACATCGCAGGGCTGGCGGGCGAGGGTCGATCGTTCGTGCTGGTGAGCAGCGGCGCGATTGCGATCGGGGTGAAGCGGTTGGGCTACCGCAGGCGCCCCCGCGAGATGGCCCGGCTCCAGGCCGCTGCAGCCGCAGGTCAGGCCGAGCTGATGCGTCGCTACGACGAGGTCTTCATGCGCCATGGGCTCGTGGCGGCCCAGGTGCTGCTCACCCATGCCGACTTGGCCGACCGCGAGAGGTTGAACAACGCGCGGGCAGCGTTCGCGGAGCTGCTCGACGCGGGGGCGATCCCGGTCGTCAACGAGAACGACACCGTGGCGACTGAAGAAATCCGGTTCGGCGACAACGACCAGCTGGCGTCGATGGTAACGCCCTTGGTTGGTGCGGACCTGCTGGTGCTCCTCACCGACGTGCCAGGGGTGCTCGACGAGCGTGGCCACCGTATCTCCGTCATGGCAGAGGACGCCATCGTGGGGACCTTCGGCCTGAAAGGAAGCGAGGTCGGCACTGGTGGGATCCGGAGCAAGATCGACGCGGCCTGGAAGGCAACGCGTGGTGGTGCAGCAGCGATCATCGCCCCGGCCGGACAGACGGGCGTACTTCGGTCCCTCCTGGCCGGAGCCAACCTTGGCACCTTCTTTCCCCCATCCGGATCCATCCTCCGCGCCCGGAAGCAATGGATCGCATACACCCTACGACCCCATGGTGCCGTGCTCCTCGATCCAGGAGCCGTGCGGGCGGTTCAGGGTGGCCGGTCCAGTGTGCTTCCGGTGGGGGTGCTTGGCGTGCGCGGACTGTTCGCTGCAGGCGATGCGGTGCGCCTGCTCGACCCCGCGGGAGGGGAAGTGGGACGGGGTCTCACGCGGTTGGGAGCAATGGATGTGGCCCGTTCCGCTGGGGTGCCTCGCGCAGGGCTGGCCACGCTTTTCGGGTCCAGCGACGTGGTGGTAGTCCACAAGGATGATCTGGTGATCAGCCCCTGAGGCCTCGATCGGAGGCGTTCGGATGGAGGTGGAATCCTGAGAGAGCCAGCTCCATCAAGGTAGGACCGACACCTACTTTACCTGACAAATCGTCGCCAGGATTTCGACAATGCCCAATTCTCTTTGTCGCCGTTCGTCGGAACAGGCTGGGTGTGCTGCGGTCTGAGTCTCATGGTCGCGAGCCGGCGGCAGGTGCTGGTGGCCCTCGACCTTCCCCGTGGGGTGGGTCCCCCCCACAGCGCGAGGCCAGCCCTCGAACCCAAAGCGCTTGGCCTGTGGTGGACCCATTGCGGTAGTGAGCTAGTCTCGTAGGGAGTCGGGTTTGCGCATCGCGTCGGTCCTTCCGCCAGTCGTCGCCGTCACCACCTCCTTGGCAGGTGGTTGCGTGCGTGGAGGTGGACCGATGAGCCCTTCCCCGCGTCCCGCATCGGCGGAGGAATCCGACCGTCCGAGACCCGTCATCCAGCTGGTGGAGGATGACGACTACGTGGTGCGGGTGGTCGCTGGAGAGACGACCTGCTCTGGCACCCTCGTCGCGGCCGACCAGGTCCTGACCGCGCACCACTGCGTCAGTGCGCGTGGTGGGGGAGGAGCCATCATCTCTCAGGACGTGGAACCGTCGACCGTTCGGGTCGAGCTTGGGAGCGGCTACCTACCCTGGGGGGAGGTCGGAGTACGAGCCATCGTCTCGCCCCCATGCGGGTTCGGTGCGGGTGCTGGTGACATTGCCGTTCTGGTGCTCGACCGGGAGTTGGTCGGTGTGGCGACACTGCCACCCATGCTGGACCATGCTCCGACGATCGGTGAGTTCGTGGAACCAGTCGGGTTTGGTCTATGCCCCGCCACCGAGGAGGGGATCCGCAAGCGGGTGCGAACGGGAGGGCCGCTCGACGCCATCCGCCCCGACCGGTTTCGGCTCGATGCGTCGATTTGTCCGGGTGACTCGGGTGGACCGGCGTTGACCCGCGACGGAAGGCTCGTTGGTGTGATCTCTGCCGCGGTGATGGATGGGAGCGACGAGACGGTGGGGCGCTCGGAGTTTACTCGGGTCGATCATTGGCGCCCTCTGTTCGCAAATGCGAGAATGATCGCGGAAGGTGCGAGCCCAGCCGAAGTCCCGCCCGTTGCGGGGTGCCCGGACCTGTAGCGAACGACCGGCCTGGGCGCGGTGGGGCGTGGGAACCGCACCCAAGGATTGGCCGTGAACCGCACAACGCTCCGCTTCATCGTCTGGACCGTGATCATCGTGGGGACGCTCGGCGGGCTCCTGCGGGCGTTCGTCTTGCGTTTGTGGGTGGTGCCCAACAACGACCCCGAGTTGGGAGCATCGGTAGGGCCATCCCTCGCACCTGGCGACACGGTCCTCTTGTGGCACCTTACAGCACCGAGGTTTGGTGAGCTCGCGTTGTGCGAGGACCCAGAGAACCCTGGTGCGACCGTGGTCGGCCGCATCCTGGCGGAGGCAGGGGATCAGATCACGATCAACGGGGATAGCATCGTGCTCAATGGAGCGCGGAGTGGAACCGAATCCAGTTGTGGGGAATTCGTGGTGGCCGATCCGACGACGGACCATGAGATCACACAGCAATGCAGCGTGGAAACCCTCGCTGGCCACAAGTACGACATCGGGGACAGTAGGGGCCACCAGAACCCCCCCCCACCGGTCCAGGGCAACCCCCAAGCGGAAGAAGCCTACTTGGTCAGTGACAACCGGCTGTACCCTCTGGATTCGCGCAACTACGGCCCGGTCGCTCGCTCGAGCTGCAAGGAAGCTGTGGTCTTCCGCCTGTGGGGTGCCGGCGGGTGGGGCGATGCCAAGCGCCGGCTGACGGCGATTCGCTGATCCGTGCCACCTCCCTCGGAGCCCATATCAGCAGACCGAGACCCTCCCCAGCTTGCATGAACGGCCGCGCTTGGTCCATGATCCCATGCCTCTGATGGGGGAGCCTGCGGAAGAAATCGGCATCGCCTGCGGCAAGTGCGATACCTTCTCGCCGCTAGGAACGGCCCGGTGCCCCGCCTGCGATGGGGCGCTGGTGCTGACCGCCAGGTCTGTAAGGGGCCCATCGGGAAGGGGTGGGGAGGCGGCGACGGCCAGAATGGCCCAGCACGCGGAAGGCAGTTCCCATTCGACCGGATCTGATCGACTCTACGAGTCACCAGCGGCTCGGCAGGTGCCGAACCTCGCCACGCCCTCTGAGGAGGAGCTGATGGAGCAAGCGCGAACGTTCGTATGTCAGTCCTGCATGACCCCGGTGCCCAAGGGACACAAGTTTTGTGGACGGTGCGGGACTCCCGTACCAGAAGAGATCCTCGCCCTGCAGGTCCGGTACTTCAGCGACATGCAGAACCCCGAGAAGGCGCGGCTCATCCTGATCCGCGGGGACGGAATGGATGGGCTCAGCTATCACCTGAAAGCAGACTCTCATGTCGTCGGGAGGACGGGCCAGGTCGACTTCCCCGAGGATCCGTTCGTTAGTCCACGCCACGCGAACTTCTTCTATCGCGACGGTCGGCTGGTGGTCCGTGACGAGGGTTCGCTCAACGGAGTCTACATCCGGGTCCGGGGCACCGTGGAGGTAGCGCCCGGGGACACGTTCCTGGCTGGCGAGCAGCTGTTCCGGGTGGATCCGACCCCGAAGGCATCCGACGGGGCCGATGCGGAGGGCACCTTCTTCTACTCGTCCCCGAAATATCCGAGCGCGTTTCGCGTCAACCAGGTGCTCGAAGGTGGCGCGCTCGGCATGACGGTCTGCACGCGCGGGGCCTCGCTACAGATCGGGCGCGAAGACGGCGATCTGAACTTCCCCGGTGATCTTTTCATGTCCGGACGCCATTGCACGGTCGCGGAGAAGGACGGGAGGTTCCTGCTGACCGACCACGACAGCCGCAACGGCACCTACGTGCGGGTGAAGGCCGACACTGCGCTCTCTCACGGGGACTACCTTTTCATCGGCCGCAAGCTCTTGCGGGTCGAACTGAACTCGAACTGAGCCTTTCCCACGCGACGAACGCCACCTCCGCGACCCGCTCCGCCTACGGCGCCGTGAGGGAGGGGGCCAGCCGCCGTGGGCGTTTCCGGCGTGCTTGCCCGCTACTCGCCCGCGGTTCGAGGAGGTGCACGGGGGATGCCTGCGCACTCGCTTCATCGCGAAGCTCCTTCACGACGACCGCGAGCTGAAAGAGCGAACTCCGCGAGATGCGTCCAATACGTCCGGTTTCGAGCCTGGGAAGGATGGCGGCGATGCGCCGCGCGGCATCGGCAATCCGCCGCGGCATGTTGAGCCGCTCGATGATGGGTTCCAGGAACTCATGTGCGGCCTGTATGCGATCGCGCTGGCCGCCGCAGGCCTCGCGCATCGGCTCGAGCAACAGGGTGGTGAGGACGACGACATCGTCCATCGCGCCTCCCGCCGCAGCGCGCCGGTCGAGCGCGGAGAGCATGCGCCAAACGATGCGGGCGTGTTCTTCCTCGTCCGAGAGGTAGGTCGCGACCTCGGGCAACAGAACGTCGAGCAAGCCCGTTTCCCAGGCGAGCCACATCGACCGATGGGCAGCCCCTTCCCGAAGCAGGCGCAGAAGCTCCTCGAAGAGCCGCGGACGAGCGGCCATCGCCAACGCGCCTCGGCATTGCACGATGGCATCATAGACGCGTGGCGAGACGCCAAGGTCGAGACGCGCACAAAACTTGATCGCCCGCAGCATGCGGACAGGATCCTCCTGGAAGCGTACCGTTGGGTCCCCGATGGTCGCGACCATTCGCCGCTCGATGTCCGGGACACCCCCGACCCAATCGAGGACGCGGTGCCCTGCCAGGTCGTAGAAGAGGCCGTTGATGGTGAAGTCGCGACGCAGGGCGTCCTCGTGCGCGTCTCCGAACGCATTGTCGTCGCGGATCAGGAGATCCTCACCCTCACGTGCCTCATCCCCCTGAGGCGCACAGCGGAACGTCGCGGTTTCGATGACCTTGCCGCCACCGAACAGCACGTGGACAAGCCGGAATCGCCGTCCGATGACCCGCGAATTCCGGAACAGGGTACGTACGTCGTCGGGGCACGCGCTGGTAGCGACGTCGAAGTCCTTCGGTCGCCTACCGAGCAGCAGGTCGCGCACACACCCGCCGACGAGGTACGCCTCGTGGCCATGACGGGCGAGGCGACGGACCACCTTGGCAGCGTCGGGGTCAACGAGACTCTCGTCCAGGGTGATCGCGTGGATGTCTGGGGAGACGTGCCAACGAGGCTCGATGGCCAACATGGGATCACTCGGATCGCCAGCATCGTCGATGGCGACACGCGCTCGACGGCGCGCGGCTTCACGCCTGAGCGCGGCAAGTTCGTCGCGCGATACTCGCTGAGTCATTCGGAGCAAAGAACCCGCGACGAAGGTCGATACGGCCGCCCGCGACGAGCCCGAACGAGGTTCTGAACTCTGCGACGATCACTCGACCGCGACGGGTTGGTTCAAGGAGGTCTGTGCGAGACGATGGCGGTCCGCGGAGAATGGGACCGTACGGCGACATTTGGTCGCGCGCGTCCTACTTCTAGCAGGGCCAGTCCGAGTCCGCCACCGGCAGGTCCCCTGGCCCCTCAGAAACAACGTAATTTTTCTGGATGGGCCCAGCTCGGGGCGGGGGTATCTCCCTGGTTCGCGGGCTGGTCGGGGGTGAGTCCCACGAAGGCCGTCGAGAGCCGGCTGGCGCCGCGAGCCGAGAGTTCACTGGAGAGGTCGGAGACGGTATGGTGGCGGGCGTGGCGCTCCAGGCACTGGTGGTGCTCGGATGCCCGGTCGCACCGGACGGAACCCCCGGGCCAGCGGCCCGGAGGCGCCTTGAGCGAGCCGTGCTCGCGTACCGGGATCTCCCGGTGCCCCTGGTGTTGAGCGGGGGTAGGGCGTGGGGGGGGGCGGTCGAAGCAGTGGCATTTCGCGCGTGGTTGGTGGCTCGGAGTTTCGTGCCACGGGGCGCAACCCTCGTCGAATGCCGGTCACTGTCCACGGGCGAAAACGCGAGGTTCTCCGCCGCATTGCTCGAGGAGCGCGGGATCGATCGAGTCGGCGTCATCACCTGTGATTGGCATATGCCGCGCGTGCTGCGCGCGTTCGCCCGAACGGGCCTCAGCGTGGTGGCGATCCCTGCCTCTTCACCGAGCGTGGGACCGGTCCGTCGGGGGGTCCGGACCGTCCGAGAGTGGGTGGCACAACCAGTCGATGATTGGTGTACGTGGGGTTGGGAGGTGGCGTGAGGGACCGTGCTCACATCGTGGTAATCGGGCTGATGGTTCTCGGTTGCGGCGGCAAGCCGAAGGACCCGGGGTCAACTTCGCCGAGTGTTGGCGGGGCGCCACCCCCTTCGGCCAGCTCACCTGCGCGCGAAGGGACGGAAGCCAGGGTTCGCTCACTGCTTGGAGCGGAGGTGGCGCGAGGATCACGGGCGATCCGGGAAGACGACCTTGCCAACCGAGACGTCGCTGTACGACGCGCTGCCGTCCGGGCCGCTGCTCGCATTGCGGACGTTGAGAGTAGCTCGCTGCTGGCACGGGCGATCGCGGATGAGGATCCCGAGGTGGTGGCTTGGGCCGCCCACGGCCTTGGGGCCGTCTGCGCTGGGCGGGAACGCGAGACCGTGCGTAGGCTGGTTGCCCGCAGCGTCTCGCTGCCCCCACCGCCGCCGGGAGGGGAGCGGGAGGTCCTGGGCACCATCGAACCACGACGCGCGATCGCCGGAGCGCTGGCCCGGTGCGGCACTCGGGAGGCGGAAATCACGCTGCGTGCTTGGCTCCGCGGCCCTTCGGAGCAAGCGGAGCTCAGCGCGATCGGGCTAGGCCAGCTCGCGTTCCGGCGAGGCCGGCTGGACGATGCGTCTCTGGTGGCACTCCTGGATGGAGCCGCCAATCCGGAAACCCCAGTGAAGAACGCCCTGCTGGCGTTCGCGCACCTCGAGGGGCTGGGACCGTCCGTGCGGGAACGTCTGATCGCGGTGGCGGCGCCAACCTTGAAGACCCAGGACGTGCGACGGTCGCTCGCCATCCGTGCCCTCGGCCAAGCCGGAAGTGTTGGTGCCCGATCGTTGGGGAGAGTCCTCGTTGACGAATCGATACCGGCTTCGGATCGGGCGGAAGCAGCCCGCCAGCTCGTGCGACTGGGGGCGGACGGGCAGACGGCCCTGGGAGAGACGGTCGGGCAGCTGATCCCGTCGTCCACCGACTTGAAGACTCTCTCTTCTCCTGGATGGGCACCGCTCGCGGCCACCTTGGAGGGGCTGGCGGAGCCGGTACCAGCAGCACGCGATGCTCTGGTGCAGTTGGCGGAGCTTCCCATCGGTGACCAGGTTCGCCCAGCTCAACGACGCCGTCTGGTGTGGCTGCGCTGCGCCGCGGCGGCGATCCTCGCGGGCGAGGCCACCCGGAGCCAACGGCTCGTGGCGTGCGATCCGGACCCCCAGGGCCGCATCGGTGCCCTCGCCGCCTTGCGCGTGCTCGATCGCGGGACGATCAAGGGAGCCCGCCATCGGCGATGGATCGAGCTGGCGAACGCTTCGGACGCCAGCGTTGCCGAAGCCGCGCTCGCTCTGATGGTGCGCCACCCGGAGATCCCGAACCCGCACCTCCAACTCGTCAAGGCACTCGACAGCCGGCGTACTGGTGTGGTGGCAGCGGCGGCCAAGATCCTGGCAGCCCTGCCGGATCGCGCCGCCGAGGCGTCCCCTGATGACCGTTCGCACGCCGAGAGATCGTCGCTGGAGACCCTGGCGGCACCGAAGCCCGATCCAGCAGTCGTGGCCGCCCTCGGGCGAGCCTTCACGATGCCGCAGGTCAAGAGCACCTTCGAACCGCGGCTTTCCCTTCTCGACGCGGCCGGAGCCCTCGCTCTGCTCAACCTGAAGCCGCAGCTCGAGGCGGACTGTGCCAGCGACCAGCTGGCGCCGCGAATCCATGCGGAACGTGCCTTGCGCCGTCTCGGCAATCGTCGGCGATCTTGCTCCGGCCCAACCTCCAAGGGCCCCGCTCGTCCCATGAGTCCGCCCACCGTGGGTGGGTTCGAAGTCCTGCTGGTGACTGACGCGGGGCAACTCCGACTGACCCTCGACGCAGCTCAGGCACCCTTCGCAGTGGCTCGCGTCGTCGAACTCGCGCGCGCGGGCTTCTACAACGGCACGATGGTTCACCGTGTCGTCCCCGGATTCGTGGTCCAGCTGGGCGACCCGGGAGGTGACGGCTACGGTGGCTCGGAGAAGGGGCCGCTCCCTTGCGAAACCGGACCGATCCCGTTCGAGGCACTCGCCGTTGGCATGGCCCTCACGGGGCGAGACACGGGGTCGAGCCAGTTCTTCGTCACCCTCGGCAGCTATCCTCACCTCGAGGGGGATTTCACGAGGATCGGCACCGCGAGCGGTGATTGGGATCGTGCCGTGGTCGGTGACCTCATCGAGCGAGTCGAGGTTCGCCCCGTCGTGGCCCCCTGATCGCCCGCGGGGCCGCGGGCGATTCGGGAGAGGCGTCCTGACGCTACCGTGAACGCCGGCGAGCGGGTAGGCTCACCGCCGTGTTGCTCGCGATCGACATCGGGAACACCAACGTCGTCTTCGGCGTGTTCGAGGGCGAGGCGTTGCGGACGACGTTCCGAGTCGAAGCGTCCCGCCAGCGGACCTCCGACGAGTATGCCGTGCTCGTGCGTCAGCTGCTCGTCGCCCACGCGATCGAGCCAAGGACGATCTCGGAATCCATCATCGCAAGCGTCGTCCCACCCCTCACCGACGTGTTGGGCAACGCCGTGCGCGAGGGGTTCGCCCGAGCACCTCTGGTGGTAGGGCCCGGGATCAGGACTGGAGTCGCCATCCTCTACGAGAACCCCCACGAAGTCGGCGCCGATCGCATCGTCAACGCGGCGGCCGCGTTCGAGCGGTTCCGCAACGCAGCGATCGTGGTCGACTTCGGCACCGCAACCACCTTCGACTGCATCTCCCCGCGCGGCGAATACCTCGGCGGGGTGATCGTGCCTGGCGCGCAGGTGAGCCTGAACGGGCTACTCGCGCACGCAGCGCGGCTCTCCTGGGTCGAGATTGCGGCACCGCCTCGCGTGGTGGGACGGAACACCACGCACGCGATCCAGTCTGGAATCGTCCACGGCTATGCGTCCCTCGTGGATGGCTTGGTCCGCAAGCTCGTCGCCGAACTCGGTTATCCCTGTGCGGTGATCGCCACGGGCGGATTGGCCAACCTCATCGCACGCTTCACGGAGACCATCGATATGGTCGATCCCGATCTCACCCTCGTTGGTCTCCGTATCCTTCATGAGCGCAATCGGGAACGGCACGCGTAGGGGTAGGCTGGTCGGCCACGCCCCGCGCTGGCGCAGAAAGCGTGACACCGCTCGGCGGTGGCGACCTTTCTGCGCCGTCCGACGTGACCGACGAGCTTACGCCGACGAACGCGCACGGTACCCTTCACTTCCGCGTGGGGGTGAACACCCACTCGTCCGGATAGGGGGAGGCTGTACCCAACCCCCAGCGCTACTTCTCGTAGACCTGCGCGCCCACGACCCCCGAACCAGCAGCGGCGATGATGTCGATGTTCATCGTACCGCCCATCGGCCAGGCCCACTTGTAGCAGTTCGGATGTTTGCCGATGACCGCCTGGGAACCGGTTTCCTGGTCCTGCGACACCACCGGGGCCACCCCGGCCACTGGGATTGTCCTGAGCTCCATGTTTAGCTCGGTGATCCCGACGCCAGCGCCGACAACCGTGTAGCACTTGCCCGGCTGCATCTGGATGGGTTTGGTGATCCGACCGCCCGCCGGGCAGTTGGCAGCAATTACCGCACCGAGCGGCTTGGCACCCGGCGGAACGGAAGCCGACGACATGGCGGTGATCAGCGGCTGCGCCACGGTCGCCGCGGCAGCGTCGATCTCGGTGCAAGCCGCGCCCGCAGCCGTCGCCGCGCCCGTATCCGTTCCAGTGCCCGTTCCCGTTCCCGTCCCGGTCGCGGGTGCCGTCTGATAGCCCGTCTGCGTGCCGGTGCCGTAGCCTGTCTGTGGACTTGTGCCATACGTCGCGTAGCCGGTCTGGGTGTTCGTCTTCTTCTTGCAACCAGCCACGCCGAACGCGAGCCCAAGGCCCAATACCCCCACGATCAACTTCATGCTCGATCCACGCATCGGAAAGCTCCTGGTGTCGGTTGAATGGTTCGCACGCGGGGCGACGTTTCGGGCCCAGCGGCGGAAGGCTAGCCCCATCGGCCCACGCGGGTAAAGGCAATGACAGCGCCGCAACGGTCGATCCGAGGAATCGCGAACACTCGGTCCGCCGGTCAGGCGGGCCGAAGGCGCTTGGCAAGGGGCGTCCATGCCAACGCGACGCCAACCATGGTGGCCAGAGCCGTCCACTGCGCGAAGGATAGCTCGGTGACGAGGTCACCAACACCAACCAGGGCCATTGCCGCCCATGTTAGGCAGGCACTCAGCAAGGTCACGACCTGGCTCACACGTCGTGGCGTCCGTGAGGACACTGCTTGGGACGGGCCCGCTACGAACGCCGCCGCCGTGACGACCAACCCGAGCCCCAGTGCGTGCGCGGCAGGGAGTCGAGGGCCAGGTAGCCAACGCTCGGGGTCATCACGGAGGATCTCGATCGGGTACCGCAGCCCTGCCTCCACGAAGGCGAAGGCGAGGAGCACCTCGCCCGTGAAGCGTCGCCGGTGCCGAACGACGATCGTGATGGCAAGGAGAAGGAGCCCCGCGGTCGCGAAATAGAGGGAAACGGGGTGTACCGGCAGTGAGGTGGACGCGGTGGTCGGCACCAGCCCCCGCTCGACGTGGTCCACCCAGGCGGGTGCACCTCGACCCCCAAGGGTGCTGGTGTCCCATCGTGGAAACGTGCCGAGCGCCACCAGGGCCCGCGGTGTCCCGACCGGCAGCGGACAACCATACCCACTTCCCATCCCATAGCTCCCGAGGTGGCCCAGAACGATCCCGAGCGAAACCGCCGGTGCCGCGACGTCGGCGAAGGAGAGGAGGGGTGCCTTCCGCCGACGAAGCTCGACCGCTGCGCCGACCACCCCCCCAAGCAACGCCCCTGGAAACGCGAACCCACCCTGCCCGACATCCAACCAGCTCGCCACCGTGACCCCAACCCCGGGGCTCTGCAGCACGTAGTCCAACCGGGCGCCAACGAAACCACCCCCGATGGCTACCAGCATCGCCCCCTCGAGGGTCCTCGAGGGGATACCGTCGATGGATCCCAGCCCTGTCACTAGCCCCCACCCAACCACGAGCGCCACCGCCAGCAGGGCGCCGTAGGTGGTGACGACGATCGCTTGTGGAAGGTAGGCGGACCCCCGAAGCGAAATCGCAGCGGCAGCACCAGCGACGGCGACCAGGGCGCCCACCGCAGCGAGTTCACGATCCCGGTTCCGATAGGCGGCGACGGCGAGAACGGCCCCCAACGCTGCTATCGTACCCAACGCAGCAGCGAGGGGGATCGCCCAACCTGGCAGCGGGATCTCGAGGAGCAGCGGGTACATGTGTCAAGCTTCTCGCCGGCCCGTCGCATCGCGGTCAAGGTGAGCGCCGTGCTTGGGAGCACGCAGGGTGGATGCTACCATTCCGCGGTGCCGTGGAGGACCAGTTGCTACGCGGTCATCAGCGTGGTTGGCGCCTGCGTGCCCCCCGATCCGCCGACGTCGGGGGACGCACCAATCCGTCGAGGGACCGCGGCGGACGCGCCCGCCGGGAGCGGTGGAGCCCCCACCCGCGAGCTGTCTCGGGCCAGACAACGGGGCGCGCGCCGAACCGATTCGGGTCCACCCCGGCTCTCGCTCGTCGGACCCCGGGACGCCCGGCCCGGTGCGCCCTCCCCTTCCACCCCTTCCGCCGCCCCATCAGCAACAGGATCGGCACCGGCGCCCGCCGATCACGCGCCCCCCAGCAACAGCGGCCGGGAGGTCCTCGCCGTGATCTTCCGAGACAGCTTCGAACGCGCCGATTTGGGAGAGGACTACCATCCTACCTCGGGTGCTTGGCACTTGGACCAGGGACAGCTGTGTGGACGGGAAGTCCGCAACCACCCCGTATGGTTCGTCCGTCCTCTGCCGACCAACGCACGAATCGAATTCGACGCCGTGAGTCGTTCGTCCGATGGCGACATCAAGGTAGAGGCATGGGGCGACGGTCGGTCTGCCGCCACCGGACGGTCGTACACGAACGCGACGAGCTACGTGGTCATCTTCGGGGGGTGGAAGAACCAGCTACACGTTCTGGCACGCCTGAATGAGCACGGTGGGGATCGCCAGGCGATCACAATCGATCCCGCGGGGACTGCGGTCGAAGCCCGTCCGGTCGTGCCCAACCGCACCTATCACTTCAAGCTCGAACGCGCCGACGGCCGCACCCTGCGCTGGCTGGTGGACGACATCGAGATCACTTCCTTCGTCGACCCCGCGCCGCTCGCGGGGGATGGCCACGAGCACTTCGGGTTCAATGACTGGGAAGCCGAGGTGTGCTTCGATAACCTCGTCGTCACCCCGCTCTGAACGGAAACCCTTGTGGAGCCTCAAGAGCTGGACCGAGAAATAGAGGAACTCGAGCTGAGGGTCGAGCGGCTGCGCTCGCTCTACGAGCAGTACTTCCTCGGGATCGAGAAGGTCGAGCCCCTCACCGCCCGCAAGGACGTCGATCGGCGGATCTGGGTGCTAAGAAGGGAACAGATCCGCAACACTCGCAAGCGTTTCAAGCTCCAGACGATCATCCAACGCTACAACACGTACCAGCAGTACTGGATGCGCATCAACCGCGAAATAGAAGCGGGTACCTATCGGCGCCACCTCATCAAGGCCCAGAAGATCCTGGAGAACTTCAACCCCCTGACCTTCCAGGCCCGCAAACGTCACCGGATGCTGGAAGCAGCCGCCGCCGCTGAGATGGAAGGCAACGGTCGAACCCCGGGCAGGCGGCTCCCCTCCGAGCTACCGGACGTCAACATCCCCGACGTCGACGAAGCAGAGGACGTAGCGTTCGCCAAGCTCGACGAGCTTTTTGGCGCTTCCCTTCCGCCCTTGGCAACCCCACCCCCAGACGCACCTCGGCTCCGAAGACGACGCCAACCCACGGCACGCGGACCGCTCGGTGCGATCGACCTGGAGATCGACGCGGCGAAAGGGGTGCTCCAGGCAAGCCCTGCCTCGACGCCGAACCCCGATCCCGAATCCGGCAGGCGGGAACCACACAAGGAACCGGACGCCGCCAGCTTGGCCCCCAGCCGCATCGAGGCGCCAGTCCCTCCGGCTGGGCGCAAACCCCAAGCCACCGGCACACCCGGCGCAGCATTGGGCCCTCCACCGATGGCCCGTCCCCCCCGGGCCGATCGGACTGAGACGATTGGCGCCCCGTATCCAACCTCTCAACCTCAACCGCCTCAGAAACCACCCAATCCGCCGCCAGGCGGCGATCGCGCGGTTCGCCCTCCCCTTCCGGCAGTCGCTCGCCCCCCGCTCGGTCCACCCATCAGCCCCCCCATCACCATCCACACGACCGCCCCCGACTCCGCGCCCGTCTCTCGACCGCCCGCACCTGGACTAAGCTCCCTTCGGCCACCGCCGAAGCCACCCCGCCAACAACGAATCCCACCCGGCGCGCCAGAATCGAGCCCCGAGCAGAAGGCAGAACGGGCGCGCCCGCAACGAGCCGCCAAGGCGGGAGGGCAGCCGGCCGGTCCGCCAGGGCAGCTCTCCGACGAGCGAGTGCGAGCGATCCACGCGCGACTGGTAGAGGCCAAGCAACAGACCTCTGACGTCTCCACCGTGAGCCTCGAGGTCCTTCGCAATTCGCTGGCGGCCGCCCAAGCCAAACTGCAGGCGCAGCATGGCAGCCACCGGAACGTGGACTTCGAGGTCGTGATCAAGAACGGCAAGGCGGTCCTGAAACCCGTAGTCCGGTGACCCTGGCCGGAATCAAGCCGACTCGCGGGGTGCTACCGCGACGTCCTGACCGCAGAAGACGATAGCGCAGGAGCTTCGCCCGGTATCGCGCATCCTTCCGCAAAGGGCGGCCAGATCTTCGTCTGCATCCACCACGTTTCCCTCGATGGGCTGGAGGGTGGCCTGGTCGTAACGACAGTTGTCGAGGGCCACCCATTGGCCTCTCAACTGTCCAGAGCGACGGAGCTCGGGCCAGGTGATGCTGGTGTTCATTGCGGTTTCGACCTCGAGCTCGCGGGAAATGCCTAGAAGACGATGGGGAATGTCATTCCCTCCGCGGGACGAACGACGCCGGATGAGGACCAAGGTTTCGCGTGGGCGCGTGATCCGGGATCTATCCAACTGCCGATCCAACGTCAAGGCGGGAGCGAAAACAGGGCCGGCCCGTCGGCCTCGATGTCCATCAGTTCATTCGCCCGTCACGTTCGGTCGAAGGAGCAGCCGTCGACGAGCCGGACTACCTGCAAGGTGCCGGGACGGCGACCCGAATCCCCATCGACCCGGCACTGGCGACGATACCCTTGGCCAAGGGGCAGTTGCCATTCTTGGCCGCTGCATCCGCCGCGGCGATGGCGCGGCTCCTCGTGTCGCGAGCGCAGGCGGTCTTGGCAGCGGGGTCACCGCACTTGGCATACGCCGCCGCCGCCGCCGAGACATTGCCTGCCCTCGCGGCGGCAACACACGCCTTGCAGGCGTCACCCCCCGCCGGGGCCTTGCCGGTACCCGTTCCGGTCGCCGTGGTCGCGCCCGTACGGGCTGGCGTGGCTGTGGTTGCGCCCGTGCCCGTGGCCGCCGAGGTGGTGCCACCCGTCCGAGTCGCTGTGCCCGCGGTGGTTTCCGTCCCGGTGGTTGGCTTCGTTTCTTCAAGGATGGGCGGAGTGGAGGTCGTTTCCGTGGCCGAAGCGGTGGTACTCGCGGTCTCGGGGATCGGCGAAACCGTCGAAGTCTCGGTATCGGTGCTGTCCGAGCCACCCAGGTCGGTGAGCACCAGCTCCTCCTCCTCGTCGTCGGGGAGGATCTGCATCACCACCACGACCCCGATGGCGGCGAGCAGGATCCCACCGATCGCGAGCAGCGCGATGATGAGCCCAGCACCGCCTCCGCCTCTCCGTTGAATGGGTGGCGGGGGGGGCACCGCGACCACGGGACCCATCGCCATCGGGGCAGCCATCGGTCCGGAAGGACCCATGGGATCCGGGGCCCCCATGGGCATCCCCAATCCCACGGGGACGCCAATTGCTGCGCTGGCAGCGCCGAAATCCGGAATCGCCGCCATCGCCGCCGTGCCTGCTGAGCCGATCGATGGTGCGGGGGCATCGTCAGCGGTGGGCCCCACCGCCATGCCGGCCGATAGCTCGACGAAGAACTCCTTCGCGGTGGCCTGGCGTTGGTCACGTTCCTTGCTCAACGCCCGCAGGATCGCGCGCCGAATAGCTTCGGGGATGGCGGCGTGGGGGGCGGTCGCTTCGAACGGTGCCGGCTGAACCGTCATGTGCTGGGTGGCCCACTGCCATGGCGTGTCGGCCTCGAACGGCAGGCGCCCGGTCAGCATCTCGTAGGCCATGACTCCGAGGGAGTAGATGTCGCTCCGGCGGTCGAGCTCCTTGCCCGTGAACTGCTCGGGGCTCATGTACGGTGGGGTCCCCAGGACCATCCCCTGCTGGGTGAGCTTCTGCTCCCGCTTCATGTCGGTCGACTCGGTCCGCGCGGCGATCCCAAAATCCAGCACCTTGACGAAATCCGTCTCCCCGGCGCTCGTGGTGAGGATGACGTTCTCGGGCTTCAGATCCCGGTGAACAATCCCTTGTGTGTGAGCCTCGTCCAGCGCCCCGCTGATCTGTCGCATGATCTTCAGGGTCCGATCAGCAGCGATCGCGTGTTCCCGCTCGATGACGGCGGAGAGCGGGTCGCCCTTGACGAATTCCATGGCGATGTAGAGGGTCCCGTCCTCCGTGGCGCCGAAATCGTAGAACTTGATCGTGTTTGGGTGTTCGAGTTGCGCGACCGTCCCACACTCCCGGTGAAACCGAGCCAGCACCGAGGGATCCTTGGAGAGGTGCTGGTGAAGGGTCTTCACGGCAACCTTCCGTATCGTGGACCCCATCTGCTGCTCGCCAACATAGACGATCCCCATCCCGCCCTCACCGAGCACCCCGGTGATGCGGTAGCGGCCTCCGATCACCTGCCCAACGAGCGGGTCGGGACCCGATGACTCGGATGGCATCAGCGTCCCGCAACCTTGGCAGAAGCGCGCTCCCTCGATGTTCTCGTGTTCGCAAGCCTCGCAGCGCATGGCAGCGATAGCCTCGCACGAACCTGGCCTGGAAAGCCACTCCTGGAGGCGAGGCGCCAGAGCAGCTCGGGTTCACCGGTCACTTGCCCGGGACGGCCAGTGGATCGAGGGGAGCTGGCGAACCCGGTGACGACGAGCCAGAAGGAGCGGCCGCACTGGCAGCAGGCCAGGCGCTCCCACTGGCGGCCGGCGGGGAGGTAGCTGAGCCTGGCGCGCGCGGCGCAGAATCGATGGGGGGAAGCGGCCGCTCCGGAGGCCACGGCAAGGGGATCGTCTCGCCAGTGGCGCGATCGACGATCACAGCACGGGTGGCTCGTGGGCTCGCGGGTACCAGGACCACGCGCCGCACCGTTGCGCCCAGTGCCAGGGAAGGTGGCTCGTGAAGTGGTTGCCTCACCCGCGAAGCGGGGGGTTCCTCGGCCGCCAGGACTGGGAAGTCGAAGCGGATCCGATCGACCAGCTCACGGCCGATCCAGAGCTCGATGGCGTAGCGACCGACGCGTCGCGGTGTGACCACTGGCTTGTCGAAGAGCAGGGGCCGAACCTTCGTCACCGAAACGCGGCCTCGATCGTAGGTGATCTCGTATTCCCACTGCCGCTCGAGGCGCAACGGTTCCGGATCGGGCAGATCCGGGGACCTGGCGGGTTGGGCGAGCGCCGCACTCGCCAATGGAAGGGGAGGCAGCGATTGGTCGGGCTGTGGGCGCCCCTCCGCGATGGGTACCGGTATCGAAATACCCGGAGCCAAGGGTGGCCCTGGTGCCGCGGGTGCTGCTGGAGTGCCCGCGCCGCAGGCGCCAACCATGAACAGAACGACCAGAGCAGGAGCGCGCATCATGCGTTCACCTCGAGCGCAGCCGACCAGGCTTCCGGGTCGCCGCCAAGTTGCTGCCACCAGAGCTCCATTGGCTCCGGGGTTGGGGCGCTCACGTCCCAGGGAGTCTCATCCGGAACGAGGACCTCGATGCGGGCGGCGTGGAGAGCCACCCGATCGAGGCGGATCACGCTCCCGTCGCCCAACGTGAGCCGGCCGGGTCCCCCATACTCCGTGTCTCCCAGCAGGGGAGCGGACGCGGACGCAGCGTGGATCCGAAGTTGGTGGGTTCGTCCCGTGGTGGGAAAGAGAGCGAGGAGCGCCACCGCAGATGCTTTGGGGACCACCCCAGCCGGTGCCAGCGCCACGACCCGAAACCGGGTGAGCGCGGGTCGCGCCGCTTCACTCTGGAACCGACCCTGGCGGATGGGGTTGTCCCAGACACCTGCTGACGGGTCGGGGGCACAGGTTGAAAGCGCCAGGTACCGTCGCGAGATCCTGCCGTCGATTCGCCATCGGACGCAATCACGTCGAGCAGCGGCTCCGTGCGCAAGAAGCACCACTCCGCTCACGGTCCTGTCGAGACGCGTCACGGCGTGCAGCGCCCCGGGGTGCACGCCGAGCGCGGCGGCGGCAAGCCGAACCACCGAGTCCGACCCACCATGGCGGTCGGGCTCCGTGGGGATCCCGGCTGGCTTCGCCACCGCAACCAGCCCCCCGTGTCGTTGTAGAACGGTGATCCCAGCCCGCTCGTGGCGTGGTCCTCGGACCGTCACTACTGCTCCGACGGCCAGCAGCTCATCACCACTCGATGCCCTCCTTCGGTCTACGAACACCCGACCCTCCGTGATCGCACGGGACGCTGACGCGTCGTGGCCGGCAAGGAATTCCGCCAGCCTGATCCCACCGGCCTCGACTACGAAGGCCCGTTCGCGGGTCGTCCGAACACCGCCGTTTCCGACGTCGGTCCGCCAGGTCATCGTCGGGGATCGACTGGGCTCGAGGCCGTGGCACGCCGGACGAGGTCGACGAGGGCAGGATCACTGGCGAGGTCTGCCCGGAGGGTGTCGCGGACGAATCCGAGTTCCGACGGAGGGAGCGCGGGTAGGTGGGCCATCGCCGCGTCCACGCGAAGGTCGAGATACTGGTCGAGGGTGATGTCCCCGCGCTCCAGGCGCATGAGAGGACCGGATTCGATCTCGGCCGAGGCTTCGGGCGAGAGGGCGGGGAAGATTGGGTCCGCTCCGCTCGCCGCCGGTGCCAGGGGGGCGGCGAACGGTGGGAGAATGGCCCCGGGTCCAGGCTTGCCAATACCGTCGATTCCCATGCTTCCTCGAGTCTATGGCCAGTGGGGCCTTCGGGCCAGACCGGGGTGCCCGTTCGGGGGTTCTTGGGCTCGTACCATCCCTCGTCGGCCGCGGTCTCGACCGGTTGCGTGGGCTCGCAATGAGTCGCTCGATGGGTCCGAAGCAGCAATCAGGTTGATTGCTGCGTCAAATCAACAACCTAAACCGGCGGAGCCGGAACCGAACAGGCCATCAGCGGTCAGCGGTCAGCAGTCAGCGGTCAGGTGAAGCGCGGAGACCCTGATTGCTGACGCCCGATCGCTGATGGCCACGAGAGCATTGAAGAAAATTCCGCCAGATCCGGTCAAGATCACGCCGCCAAGGGACGAGAGCACCGAACCGGCAGCAGATCTCGCCCGAGTCGCCGTTGCTCTCCGCAACCCGATCGGTGGTCTAGAACGCGAGCTCCATCGAGAGCCCACCGCCCTCCCCGGCGACGGCGAGAGGTCTCACCTTCACCTTCTTCAGGTCGTCGCGCTCGAGCTCCTTCTGGCCACCTGCGGCCCCCGCGAGCAGCAGCGCTGCGCCGAAGGCTTGGATCACCCCGTCCGCAACGACCACCGCGATCCGAGAGCCGGCGTGCACGGTCTTCTTGACGCAGGCCTTGATCTTGGTGTTCGCCTCCTGCGCCACGATCGCAGAGTTGTTGGTGACGGTGATGGTCATGGAAGAGCAGGGGTTCTTCTTCTTGGCGGTAGTGGTGATCCACGGACCGATGATCGGGATGGCGAGGGCCCCATCCTTCTCGGTAAGATCCCTCCCCCCCAACATCGCGAGAGCCACGATGTAGGAGAGACTCAGGGTGGTGGCGCCGCTGATGAGTAGCCCGCGGGCTGGCCGGTAGCGAAGATGATATCCGGGCGGCACCTCCAGACCGCGGTGGTATGGGAGGTAGCCGGGACCGAGCGGAGCCGGCGGAGCACTGACCGAGGGCGGGACCCAGACGCCAAGGTCGGCTGCGCCTGGGCCGGCAGGAGGGGTGCCTCCCAAACCGGGCACGGGGGCCGACGGGGCTGGGAAGGAGCTGAGCGAGACCGGCGCGGTGGCGCCCGTGCCGGGCGACGTTGGTGGGGGTGGCGTGGTCGCCTGGTCCGGCACTTCTGGGAAGCTCGCGCTGGTCTGCGCCGCGACCTCCGGAGACGAGAGGAAGACGGCCAGCGCAATCCCCGCGATCCTCGCCCTTCCCGAGCGAGGGTGCGGGGAGTCTGGTTGCCGGGTGCGGCCGATTTCAACGGGGTGCACGCGCACACCTTAGCGCGACCCGGTCGCCCGTGGGGTCCCTCGCGTGCCGATTCCCGATCGTCCGCAAATGCTGGGGGCCGGAGGCGGATCCGAGTCGCATGAGCACGCCACGGAGCGCGGTCGCGTTCAGATCCCGAGCCACACGGCGGCGTCGACGGTCTCCGCGCCATGGCGGATCTCGAAGTACATGGAGCCCCCATCGAGCTCCCGGGCTACCGTGCCGATGCGCGCCCCCGCCGGCAGTTCGTCGCCTACCTCCACGTCGATCGCGCCCAGAGCAGCGCTAACGCTGAAGTAGCGATCGCCGTGGTCGATGATCACCGTTCGACCATAGGCTGCGTACTCGTCCGCGAAGGCCACGCGCCCTGCAAACACCGCGCGCACGGGTGATTCGGGCGCCGCCCGGACGTCGACACCGGGTCCGTCGATCCCCGGGCGCCGTGCCACCTGGAGCACCGTCCGCCCTGCGACTGGGAACGGCAGTCGGCCCTGGGTACTGCCGAATCCGCCCACCCCCAGCGCGGGGTCCATGGGTCCCGCACCTGGCCCATAGACGACCGCGCCTCGAGGTCCATTGCCCTCGAACGCCTTCTGGAACGCGAGCTCGCGATCGCGAGCCGCCAGCAGGGCAGTCTGTGCGTGGGCCATGGCCCGCTGGTTCACGCGTGCGACTGCGAGGCGCGTCTCGAGGTCCCGCAGGCGCGCGGTGACGACCTCACGCTCGTGAAGGATCACTTGCTGCTCCGTGAGCTCGCGTTCGGCCGCGCGTCGCAGGCGCTCGATGCGCGACACGTGGTCGACGAACGCCTCGAAACCACCCGCCACGGGCAGGAGACCGGCTCTGGCAGCGCGAACGTAGGCCCGCCCGAAGGCGACCGTGCGCCCAATCGACTGGCGCTCGCGCTCCTTCAGCGCTCGCTGCTCGCGCTCCACCGCGCGCTGCTCAGCCTCCATCCGTGCTACGAGCTTGTCGATAGCCTCCGGTTCGCCAAGGCTGAGCTCGGCGAGTGGCGGGAGAGCCTGAGCGATATCGACAGCACCCGGCAAGGGAAGAGCAGGCTCGACGGGGAGCCCTGGAGCGGCCGCGGCAATGGGGGCGGTACCCAGAAAGAGCAGGAATAGGGCGCGGATCCGCATCGAGAAGCCCCCCTAGATCGAAAGAAGCCGCCGGAGACTGAGGAACGCTGCCCCCGCGCCAAGGAGCGCCCCGAGCACCACCATACCCGCCTGGGCGAGGATCGGTAGGAAGGTCGGCGTCATCCCTAGCATCGCCCCGAGTTGTCCGTCGAACTGGCTGCGGACGATGGCGTAGAGGAACCCGAGAACCGCCACCGCCACCGCCGCCCCGATCGCGCCCTGAGCGGCGCCCTCGATGACGAACGGCCGTCGCACGAAGGCGTCCGTAGCCCCAACCAATTTGAGCACTTCGACCTCGATGTGACGACGCTGTAGGACGAGGCGAATCGTGGAGGACACCACGCTCACCACGGCCGCCAGCACGATGATGGCGAGAATCGCCGCCGCCGTCACGCCGCCGGCGAGGAGCGCACCAAGGCGCTGACTCCAGGTGCCATAGGTTTCGACACGGTCGACCATGGGGAGCGCGGACAGCTGCTTTGCCACCATGTCCAGGCGGGCGGTCGCGTCGTCACCCTCTAGCCCCACCTCGAGAGAGGCTGGGAACGCCTCCGGGGGTAGGGCGGCGAGCACATCGTCAACGCGATCCGCCAGCAGCTCGCGCCGCGCGTCCGCGCTCGAGACGAACCGCACCGTGGTGACACCAGCCGTAGCCCTCAGTGCGCGCTCCACGGTACGCACCTGCTCCTCCGTCACCCCCGGATCGAGGTACACCGATGCTCTGCCCGAACTGGCCCAGCGCGCGCGGATCCCCTGCACGTTGAAGACCACGAGCAGCGCCGCCGCCAAGCACACGAACGCAACCGCGACCGAGAAGATGCTGAGAAAGTGGAGCCGCCAGTCGTTGCGACCCCCACGCCAGGCACGATCGAGTGGAGTCATGAAGGCCTCCTACGCGACATACAGATCGATGTCCTCAAGCTCCTCCTCGAGGCCATCCGGCACGTCAGTCGCCTTGCCCTCGTCGAGGATGACGACACGACGCGGGCGCACGTCGAGCAGAGAGCGATCGTGCGTGGCGAAGAGCACCGTGACGCCCGTCTCGTGGATGTCCTCGAACAGCCCGAGAAGGTCCACGGCCAGCTGGGGATCGAGGTTCCCCGTTGGCTCATCGGCGAGGACCAACGCCGGCTCACCGACGATCGCGCGCGCTACCGCAACTCGCTGCTGTTCGCCACCGGACAGGGTTCCCGCAAGGTCCTTGCCGCGACCCGCCAGGCCCACACGCTCGAGAACCTCCCCAACCCGCGTCCGAATGATCCGCGGCGCGACGCCAAGCACTTCGAGCGGAACACCGACGTTCTCGAGCACGCTCCAGTTCTGGACAAGCTTGAAGTCCTGGAACACGATCCCGATGTTGCGGCGAAGGTAGGGGATGCTGGCCGCCGAAAGACGACCGACCTCACGGCCCATGAACAGGATCCGCCCGGCGTCCACCTGCTCCGCGGCATAGAGCAACCGGAGGAGGGTGCTCTTCCCAGCTCCGGATGGGCCCGTGATGAACACGAATTCCCCCCGCTGGATCTCGAGGTTGAGTCCGCGCAGCACCGGGGCGTCGGCGCGGTATGCCTTGTGGACCCCCTCGAAGACGAGGATCGGACGCTGCGCCGCGGTAACATCGAAACGGTTGCCCGCGCGGAGCGCTTGGCCGAAGGCCCGCTTGCCCGTCGGGGTATCCATGGCACCCCGAGGTACCAGGGCGCCTTCCGACCGAACAACTTTTCGGCGGTTGCCCTGCGAGCACGTCTGTCTCCATGATATGGGCCGGCGCCACGACCGGTCCTCGCCCGCGGACCCTTCGCGGGTGCCATGAGCCCCCCAAGCAAGCGGGCCGGCACGCCCCATGCGCATCGCGTACTTCGGACTCCCCCTGGGTGCCCTCCTCCTGGCAGAGGACGGACACGACGTCGCGTTGGCGGTGCTCGCGCCGGTACCCGCAGTCGGTGCCCGACGCCTCGCCCGCAGGATTGGGGAGGCGCGCGTCCTGACCGTTGATGTCGGCGGTACGTATGCCGACCGAGTCACCGCGGAGTTGGCAGCGGTCGTTCCTGACCTGATCGTGTCCTGGTTCTGGACTCGACGCCTCCCGTGTTCCTGGATCGAGCGCGGTCGCCTGGGCGGAGTTGGCGTGCACCCGTCCCTCCTCCCACGCCATCGCGGGCCGAACCCGTACTTCTGGACAATCGATGTCGGTGACGAGACCAGTGGTGTCAGTGTTCATCGACTCGCGGCCGAGTACGACGTCGGTGACATCCTCGAGACGAGGACGCTTCCGGTCGGAGGCCGGAACGCGTGGCAGCTGGCTCGGGCGCTGGACCGTCCGAGCCTCGCGGCGCTCCGCAACACGGTGCGTCGCCTCGAACACGGCCTCGTGGCGGGCGTCCCGCAGGAGGAACGCGATGCGACATGGGCGCCCGAACCGTCCGGCGACGCACTCCGTGTCCGGTGGGCCTGGCCATCGGAACGCATCACGCGGAGGATTCGGGCGCTCGCGCCGGTGCCCGGTCTGGCTCTGGAGATTGGGGGTGTCCGCTGCTTCGTGGTGGGGGCAAAGCCGAGCGGGGAGGTGCCGGCAGAGCTCCTCCCCGGCGAAGCGGGACTCGCTCGCGAGGGGCCCCCTCGAGTCCTGGTTCGAACGGGCGACGGCGCGATCGCCCTCACCGCTGCGGTCATCGCTGGCAACGGCAACCCGGGTGAAGACGCGCGGATCGAAGCGGAAGAACTTGCTCGCCTCATCTTCGGTCGTCGAGTGTTAGACTCCGCGAGTGGAGGCCACTGAATGAGCGACCCCGTTACCGCTGCCCGCGCCGCCCGTGAGAACCTCTCCAGAGGCCTGAGCGCACTCCAAACTCCGGGAGCTCCCGCCGTGTTGATGAACGTGGCGGAACCCATCGCCGCCGCAATGGGTGCGCTGCATCGCATAGAAGTCACGCAAGGAGCTGCAATCGGCGAAGCCGCGCCCCTGGCGCTGGCCGCGGTACGCCGCGCGTTGGCCACCCTACAGGAGCATCTAGACTTGCACCCGGCGGTGGACCCGGCGCTAGAGGCCGTCGCGAGTTCCCTTTCGCTCGTCCATGGCCTCGCGCAGCAGGCAAACTCCCTCGCCGCCGCACCACCCGCGGCCCCCCTACCACAGGTGACGACCGCCACCCTGCCTCAGGCGGGCCCAGCCGGCGCCGCTCCACGACCGGCGCCGGCCGCGGCCACCGAGCAGCCACTACCCGCGATGGCGCCTCAGCCGCCGACAGCAGGCGGGATACCGATCTGGGGCCAACCATCCGCCGCCATCGGCGCCGGCACCCTGCCGATCTCACCTGCCCAACCCGTCCGGCAGGAGCCGGTGGCTCCGCAACCGGCTCAGCCTCAGCCGCATCCCCAGCCGGTCCTTGGTGGATGGGGAGAGGCCCCAGCCCCCAACCCGCGGCCCGCGGCCGGTGGCTGGGGCCAACCGCCACCGGCCCCCAACCCGCAACCTGCGACCGGCGGCTGGGGCCAACCACCGCCGGCTCCCAGCCCGCAGCCCGCGGCTGCCGACTGGCCCCAGCCTGGGGCTCAGCCGCGGCCGTCACCCGGTGATTGGTCGCCACCCCAGCCGGCTCACCAGCCCCAACCTCAGCTCCAACCTCAGTTCCAACCAACGTTCCAGCCCCAACCGGCAGCGAGCGACTGGCAGGGGTCCCAGCCCCATCGGGAACCCCATCCACCGCAGGCGCAGGTCAGCCCTGGTGGTTGGCCAGGCCCAACCACACCCGCGGGACAGCAGGGACACCCGGCCGCCGCGGCGACTAGCCCGGAGCCGAGACCCAACCCGCCTGCCCAGATGGCCCCCTCGCCGACGCCCAATGTCGCCTGGCCAGCCCCGGTTCCAGCAGCTGCCCCGCCCCCCGCCCCTCAGCCGTCGCCAGCGTGGAGCGCCTTGCAGAGTCCCGGAACAGAACCCACCAAAGCTAGCATAGTCCGTCCCGACGGTAAGGCCCAGCCAACCCCGCCAGTAGATACGGGCAAGCTCGTCGTGGTCGACGCGAGCCTCGGTGCCCACAGCGCCACCAATTTCTACAAGGGACTCAGTGGCAACGATGTCATCGACTCCGGAGGGATCTTCGTCGCCACCTACCAGATCCCAGAGCTCGGACAGCAGGTGCTGCTCAAGGTCGCGCTGCCCGGTGGATACGAGTTCGAGGCACGCGGCATCGTCCGCTGGACCCGCGACGCTCCGGACTCGGGTGGCCTGGCACCGCCGGGATTTGGAGCACAATTCACCGAAATCTCCCCTGAAGGCCGCCAGCTCGTGTACCGCTACGTGCGAAATCGCGAGCCGTTGTTCCACGACGATCTGTGAACCGGGCGGCCAAGCTCCTGCTTGCCAGCGTGCTCGTTGCCTTCGCGGTGCTGAGCGGCGCGTCGCATGCGTTCGCGGGCGACCCCTACATCGACTGGTACACCATCGAGACCCCGCGGTACCATATCCACTATCATGGCGGACTGGAACGTCACGCACAGCGCCTCGCGAACCTGACGGAGGCAATCGGTGAGCGCCTCGAGCGCGAGATGCGGTGGCACCCGCAACACGTCACCCACGTCATCATCACGGACGACACCGACGACGCCAACGGGTCCGCCACCGTTCGTCCCCACGAGCTCGTGCGTCTCTACGCGACTGCGCCAGACGACATGTCCGCGCTCGGGGACTACGACGAGTGGCTCTCGCTGCTCTTCACGCACGAGAACTCGCACATCCTGCACATCGGCAACACGACCGGACTTCCCGCCGTCTTGAACGTGCTGCTCGGTCGCACCTACACCCCGAACCAGATCCAACCGAAATGGATCATCGAGGGCTGGGCGGTGTACCTCGAGACCAAGTTCACCTCTGGAGGACGGCTTCGTTCTTCGTTGTTCGACATGTATCTGCGCACCGACGCGCTCGAGGGGCGCATCCTACCGATCGACCAGATCAGCAGCGACCCGCGCCGCTGGCCGGGGGGTACGGTCTGGTACCTCTACGGCGGCAAGTTCATCGAGTGGATCTCGAACACGTTCGGGGAAGACACGATGCCAGCGGTGTCCGCCTACTACGGACGCCACATCCTTGCCTGGGGGATCAACCGTGCGATCCGTCATGCGTCGGGACGCACGTACCCCGAGCTATGGAAGGGTTGGATCCGACACGTCGAGCGCGAGGCGGCGGCTACGTCCGCCGCCGTTCGTTCCCGCGGTTTGCGGGAGGGAACCCGTCTCACTTTCCTCGGGCGCGGCGTGGCTTCGCCCAGATGGGTACCGCTAGCTGGGCGCCGCGGGCTCGCGGAGGAGATCCTATTTTTTGCGGACGATGGGGACCATCCAGCGGGACTCTATCGCCTCGCGCTGGCCGGTCGAGACCAAGCAGCCGGCAAACCACAGCTGGTCGCTCGAGCCATCAATCCCACCGCTGCGTTCGGCCCCGAGGGCGACCTCGTCTACTCGACGACGGCGCCATCCGCGCGTCACTACTTCTTCAGTGACCTCATGCGCGTCCGGCGGGGGTTGCAGGCGCCGCGGGGAACCGAGAGCAGCCTCGAACGCCTCACCATCGGGAGACGAGCACGCGAACCAGATATGAGCCCGGACGGACGCCACGTCGTGTACACGACCAATCGGACCGGCACGACCACGCTGCGCATCGCCGACTTCGACGCCACCAACGCGCTCACCAACGAACGCGCGCTGGTGCCGAGCGCGCGCTTCGAGCAGGTCTTCACTCCCCGCTTTTCTCCGGACGGGCGCCATGTCGCCTACAGCGTATGGACGGAGGGAGGCTACCGGGACATCCGGGTGGTCGAGGTCGGGACCGGCCGCTTCTTCGAGCTCTTCCATGACCGAGCCGCGGAACAGCAGCCGACTTGGACGCCGGATGGTCGAATGCTCCTCTTCGCTTCGGACCGGTCCGGCATCCCGAACATCTACGCGTTCGATCTAGCTACCCGCCACCTCTGGCAGGTCACCAATGTGCTCACGGGTGCCTACATGCCCGAGGTCTCGGACGATGGCAAGACGCTCTTCTACGCTGGCTACACGTCGCGTGGCTTCGACATCTACTCGCTCCCCCTCGATCGGACGCGCTTCCTGCCTGCCCTTCCCTACGTCGACCGCCGCCCAAGCCCACAGCCGCAGCCCGAGCTCGCCCGCTGGCCCGTGCGGCCCTATCGCCCGATCGAGACCCTCCGACCGCGAGCCTACACGCTGAGCATCGGCCCTGGAACCTTCGGCAACGCGCTCCTCTTGACTACGACTGGCAATGACGCTGCCGGCCTCCACGCGGTGTCGGGCGCAATCTCCGTGGATGACGAGGAAGGCCTGACGAACGGGGTACTCGACTACGCGTATGCTGGGCTCCCGGTCGTGTGGCGAGCGCGGTTCTCGCGGCGGAAGGCACCCCGCCAGGACTATGCGTATGGTGACTCGCGCCGGCGCTTCGTCGAGGTATCCACCGGGATCACGACGGGACTGACCTACTCGCTCCCCCGCGCGTTCGATGCGCAGGAGCTCGCGCTAAGCTACAGCGCACAGTTTCTCGAGGCGGATCTACCCGTGGGCACGGTGGCGGATCCTTACGCAACCGTCACCCAGGATCCATATCGAGGTTTCTTCGCCCTCCTCCACGCCGGATACTCCTACAGCAACGTGACGCGCCAGCTCTACTCGATCGGGGGGGAGCGGGGATTCGCGGCCAGCCTGGGTGGTGACCTTGCGGGTGACGCTACGGGCAGCGAATCCTCGCTCGTGGCGATCTCCGGCCGCGTGCGCGACTATCTCCCTCTCCCGTGGGGCCGCCACCACGTGCTCGCCCTCGCCTTCTCTGGGGGAGCCTCCGGAGGTGACTATGCGCGCCGCGGGCTCTACTACACCGGGGGATTCGTCGACGTTCCTTTCCTGGATGCGTTCCGTGATGGGGTGTCGGCCGGAGCGTTCGTCCTCCGCGGCTACGAGCCAACACAGTTCGTCGGGTCTCGGTTCCTCCTCGCCAACGCCGAGTACCGCGCACCAATCGTCTACCTCGACCGCGGCATCAGTACCCTGCCGGTGTTCCTGCGCAGCATCTCCGCCGCGGCCTTCGCCGACTACGGAGGGGCGTTCGCTGAACTAGACCGCGATCATCCCCTCGACGCTCTGCAGCTCGGCCTCGGTGGTGAGCTCTGGTTCGACGTCACCATTGGGTACATCGCCAATGCGAACCTCCGCGTGGGCTACGCTCGAGGCACCGACAGCTCCGCCATCCACGGTGGGCAGAAGTACGTCGTCGTCGCGTCCGGGTTCTGATCCGCGGCCAGGCACCGCCCCCGGTCCAGTTACTTGGCCGCGGGGCTGAACCTCCGGTAGAGGTGGTCCGTCATGGCGAAGCCAGAGAAGCGGGGCGGACGGGGATTGGGGAGGCGGTCTGGCTCTTGGCTGGTCGCCTCCGGGATCGCCTGGGCCCTCGCGGGCTGCTTCGCACCCCCCTCCAATGCGCAGAAGGTCAACGACGCAGCCCGCGACCTCAACCTGGCCGCTCGCTTCGGCAACTTGGAGGCGGCAGCCGCGTTGGCTGCACCCGCGGTGCGCAGTGATTTCCTCGCTCGTCGAGCGCTCTGGGGTGACGAGATCCGCATTCTCGACGTGGAGCTCGTCGACCTACGCATGGAAGCTGAAGGCGTTCGAGCGTTCGTCGAGGTCAACGTGTCGTGGATGCGCACGAGCGAGAGCAACCTCCGCACGACCCGCATCGCTCAAGTTTGGCGAGAGCGCGATGGCGATTGGCTCCTCACGGCAGAGGAGCGAGTCGCCGGGGATGTCGGGATCTTCGGAGAACCCGTCGAGGTGCTGCGGCCAGCAGCAGAACCGAGACAGTTCGAGACCCGCCGCCTCAAGGCCTTGGTCGAGTAGTCCCGGCACCAAGCCGCGACGGATTGCAGAAGACCACCCCGAGACCTGGAGAGGCGAAACACCTCACGTCCTCGCCGCCCGCTTGCCAAGGCACGCTGGCTCACGCCGTAGGCCAGCGCGAACCAGCGGCGATGATTGCTGCGCTAGTTCTTCTGCAGTTCCTGCCCGTTGGCGTCGGGGAGCTTGTTGAGCACGATCATGATGAAGTCATAGATCGCCCAGATGCCAAGACCGCCGCACGTCAGGAGCTTGGCGATGCCAAGACCTGTGTAGCCAAGATAGAAACGGTCAGCGCCGAAGTATCCGAGAAATAACGACAACAGCAGCGCGACCATCCAGCTCTTCTTTTCCATGATCTGTCCTCCCTAGGGAACGAAACGATAGCTGGCCCTGCGTCGAACGCCTAGTCCTTGCCGACTCCCTCGTCGACTGGATCACGGGTCAGGCTGCCGACCGCGACGAAGCCCTGGAGCACCGATCAGGTTGCCAACAGCAACGGCAGCGCTGAAAACGCGTCCACGCGAGGCGAGGACGCTTTGCCAGCGCTGCCTCTGGTAAGGTCTGCTGCCGGTTCGGTGCTCTAGGTCATTGATTTGACGCAGCAATCAACCTGATTGCTGCTCTCAAGGACAGCTCCTGCGCCAATGGGCGCCAGAGAAGCAGCGACATGCTCCAGGGCTCCTCGATGGAGGTCTGGTCGACGATCGATGGTCAGGGTCCCTCGCGCCGATCCACCGGATCGCTGCTCCACGACCCAGGACGAACGCGGGCGCGCCGAAGCATCACCGCACGTCGCAGTGCGTCAGCTCTTCGCCTTCTTCTTCGGCTTCTCGGCGCCCCGGCGTTCGGCGATGACTGCCGCCACCCTCCGTACCTTTCGCTCGTAGAGCTTCGCCTGGCTCTTGCGGCGCCGCATCTTCCTGGAGTTTCGTCGATCGAACCTGCCCATGTCAGAAAACCTCTCGCTTGCAGAAGGGTCGTCAAATACTCGACCCTCTGCACCTGGGTCAAGGCACGACCTCCATGCCTCTAGGATTGGCGGCGAGGGTCAGCCGCTCGACGCATCGTCGAGTGGTTGCTCGCGGTCCCTCACTTCGAGCCGGTAGCGGCTGTTCACCGTTTCGATGTAGAAGACATCGCGGTTGGCTAGCCGCATCACTCGCTTCACGGGCGTGGTCACGTACTCGTGCATTCCGTCCGAGAACTCGATCACCACAACCGAACCTTTGCGGGGCGCCCGCACGAGCCGTCCGCTGACAGCACGCGAGCCGCGACCCAGCTTGCGGAGCACGACCTGCACGAAGAAAGAGTAGCAACCCAATGGGCATCGATCCAGTCCCACCTGCCCTAACGAGCACCGAGCCTGGTCGGGCCTCGTGGCGGCCACCGAGCCACGTCGAAGGTGCCTAGAAGCCAGGCTGCGGGGCCCTGCGCGAGCCATTCTCAGCCCTTTTCGTCACCTCTGGGCAGATTCTTCGCGATATGGTACGTGTGAGCAGGGTGGATTTCGCCACCCTGACAGTTCGACGGCAACTCTCCGCTCCATGCGGCGCACCTTGGACGCAATCCGGGAAATCCCAAGCGTGAGGCGGCCAGACACCGCAACCGCGGCAAGTCCCGATCCGACACGAAGGACCCCAGCCCGCATTGGCAGCGAGCGGGCACCCTCAGGTGACTGGGCCAGAGCACCGATCAGGGCGCCTGCGGCCACGGCGGCGCTGGAGACGCAACTCAGATCAGCCTTGGACTTGCCCACTCGGCTCCGCCGACCGGCGCCCGAGGCCCCTGACTTGGATCGCCGTGCGGGGCGGGGCGAGGGACCCGCGTCGCCCGGACCGCTAGAACGCCACCCACTGCGGCTAGAACGCCACCCACTGCGGCTAGAACGCCACCCACTGCGGCTAGAACGCCACCCACTGCGGCTAGAACGAGAGCCGAGCCGCGATCTGGAATTGGGGCCCACGCAGGGTCAGATCCCCGAGGTCGAGAGGTACCGATCGTGCGGGCGCGTCGCTATCATCATTGGCCTCCATTTCCAGATCGACGCGGCCCGTCCAGCCGTACCCACCATCCGCAACCAGCCAGAGCCGTGGGATCCGTGCGTCGCTGCTCACCTTTCCGTACAACTGCACCGCAGCCCCGGCTGAAAGATCGTAGGCAACCGCCCACGCCCTCTGCAGAAGCTCCTCGTTCATCGAGCTCTCCTCGATGCTCGCTCTGAAGTACTCCGCCCCCACCGCGGGCCTGGCGAAGACGAAGAGGCGCGGCCATACGTGGAAGCGGAGCTCTGGGGCAACGGTGATCTGGTGCGCCATGATCGTCGTCGCGTCCCCGCGTGCGGTCGCCGATCGCCCGCCGACCGCGTAGTCGAGGACCGCAGCCAGCGAAACCTGTCGGTACCCGAAGAGCGTTCGACCGACCCCCACATCCAACCTCACCAGTGCGTCGGTCTCGGCAAACGGATCGAGCCCAGGGTCGTTCACGTAGCTCGTGCGCACTCCGGTACCGACCCAGGTGTGCTTCTGATAGGTGCCGAGGTGCTCGAGCGTGGGCATCGTGGGGGCCTCCTCTTCGGTAGCGGAGGGGCCGACGTTGGCAGGCGCCGTAACCACAACGACCGACGCAGAGGCCGCGACGGATTCGGCAGGTGGCTCCGCCTTGGTCGCTTCGGTCGGTGCGCCGTCCTCCCAGGTGGCACCTGGTGGGGCGTCCGCTGCTTGGTCTACCGAATCACCGCCCGGCTCGATCGCCACCCCCGTGGCGGGGGAGGAGGGCTTCGCCGGAGCGGCCTCAGAAGGCACCGGAGCCGGCTGCGCTGCGGCCACCCAAGGGACCATGAGCGCCATGCTCGCCACGAGATACCCCGCTTCGCGCCGTATCATCGGATGCCTCCCAGAAGAATGCCGCCATAGAACCGGGTGTCTGCGGTGTCGGGCGCGCGCGCGTCAAGCACCGTTGCTCCGAGCGAGGCGCCTTCGATGTGGAGCGCGATCGCCACGCGGGAAGGCGAACCGTGCGTGGTTTCGGGCTGTGCAATGTCATAGACAGCCGCGACCGGCCGCTCCAGCACCAAGGTGGTTGGGTGAAGGTCCGAGAAGCGAACGCTGGCGATCTCCTCCTCGTTGGCCACCGAAACCCAGGCCCGCTGACCATCGGGAGCAGGGGTGATGTTGGCCCCGGAGGTGCCCGTGGTGAGCATGGGGGCGCTCTGACGCTGATTGAGGTCGAGCACGTAGAACTCGCTCGCGGTCACCCCCCGAAGTAGCTTTAGGTGCCCGTAGTCCTCGCCGTCTGGGGCGCTCGCGTCCTGCGTGATCGGGATGATCTGATTGATGGGGATGCCGATCGAGTGGGTTTCCAAGCTGCGGTACGACCGAGTCCCCGTGGATCCGAGCTCCCAGAACGCCACGCTGTAGACTGACTGCCCTGTCAGCAGGGCAACGTCGCTGTTCAGGGGCTGGACGGCGACGTCGTCCGTCACTCGCGTCATGTGGTCGTAGGCTGCACCGAGCGCGACGTAATCGGTGTAGTTTGCGTCTGGATTCACGAGCGCGACCTCCGAACGATTCGGCAGAAGAGCCGCCAGCCGCAAGGCCGGCGCGGCATCCACCTCGGTCCAGAAGAAGTCGATGTCCGACGGTACAGAGCCCACCTCAGCGATGTTCACCGTCACCAGGAAGTCTACCCCCGTGGTTTCGACGCCCGCCTCGGCCTCGGAAGGGGCAGCTTCGAAGGAGAGGAGAGGAACGGTTGACCGATTGCGCAGGCGGATCGCGATGATGGGGAAACGCTCCCCATCATCGGGATCGAACTGGGATCGCTGGTTGTCATGGACCGCGACCTCGACGGGCGACGACATGTTCACCCCGTTGAGTGGTTCCGAGAGTCGAACCGTGATCTCCGTGTCGAGGTTCTCGGGATCGATGAGCGCCACCTCCTGTTCCGTCTGCACGATCATCATTCGGCGCCCGATCCCGTCCGGGAACCGGAGGCGCTTGGTGAAGCTGATGGCCTGAGGAGAGCTGCCGAAGCTCCGGATCGTCTTGGCCTCGATGGTGGGCTCGTCGTCCCCGTCCTCCGGAAGATTCACGAGGAGGAGTTCATTCGGGTTCTCGACGACGCCCCCGCCCACAGTGACGACCGCGTACTCCCCTTCGGGATCGAGGTAGAGAACCGGGTTCGGTGGATCGTCGAGCTCGTAGCGCGCAAGGATCGACGGTTCGTGGAACTCCGCTCGACCGTCCACCTCACGCCAACCGCCGCCATCGATCACCGTCAGGCTCGGCTTCTCGTCGTCTCGCTCCCGCCGCGGCTGGACCCCCTCGGAGAGGACGAAGAGGCGCTCGCGCTTGGCATCCGTCTGCCAGTACACGATCCCCTTCCCCACCGGGAGCGCCTTCGTCGTCAGGTCGCGGCCACCGGGAGAGGTGATCATGACCAGGCGATCGAGGGCGTCGTCGCGGACCGCAACGGAGCCGGAAAGCCCCTGGGTGGGGGGTCCTCCCGCACTGACGCTTTCGTAGTCGGCGTCCCAAGCGCTCGAGCGATCACCGCAGCCGAGCGCGAGCACGCCCGCACAGAAGAGAAAAGTCCCATGTCTCATGTTCGCCTCGACTCTAGTTGTCGGCCGGGTACGTGACCCGGGCCGCGAGTTCGAATCCGGTCAACGTCCGCGCCGTGGGGGTTGCGGCGCTGCCGCTGGGGAGGTTCGTGGGGAAATCGATGAACGTGATGCGTCCCTCCGGATGCTCCTGGGCGACGAAGCCCTTCCCGAGCTCCGGAATGAGGCCCACCGCCAGCGGCGGGCTCACCAATGGCAGATAGTCCTCCTGCAGGCTCGGGAGCGCGATGACATGGACGCCGTAGGTGCGGGTGACGTCGTCACGCGTGGTGACCAATGCTTCCGTGCTCGGGGCGGGGGCGATCGCCACTGCCATCGCGGGCGCGTCGGTGCCAACGATCTTGGGTCCGCGTGGTGCGAACGTCGGGATGATGCTGAAGGCCCCGGCCTTCACGCTCCCCGAGGGGGGATCGAGGAGCGCCACCGCATGTTCTGCGTCCGGAGCGACGAGCACCGCGCGAACCGGCGCCCGGAGGTCTTCGGTCTCGACGTCCAGGAAGGTCTCGTCGTCGCTCAGGCTCAACTTGGCGACGACCGTGGTCGGCTCGGCGTTCGTGTACAGCACACCCACCGAGGCGTCCGGTGCCAGCGAGACGCTGCCGAAGCTCCGGGGGAGCGAGGTCGTGTGGATGTGTTCGGGGTCGGTGATCGCCTCCGGGAGGTCGAGGACCGCGACCTGGCCGATGCCCCGCATCACCGCCACCGCGGTCGCTCCCTCATCGGCGACATCGAGATCGGTAACGCGGCCGTCGAGGGTCACGTCAGTGATGACCGCGGTCGCGAGATCGACGAAGCCGAGCACGTTCGAATCGTCGTGGCGCACGATCGCGTGCGAACCGTCCGGGGTCACGACCACGTCGCGGGCAGCGGCATCGGCGAGGCCGCCAGCAGCAACCTCAACCAGAGCCCGCACCTCGGGGTTGGCCTCGTCGGTGAGGTCGATGACCGTGACCCCGTGCTCGCTCACCACCAGCAGGTTCTGTTCGTCCGCGTCGAAGGTGACGCTACTCGGACGGTACCCGGCGACGCGTCGAGTCGCGCACGGGTCGCCGCTCGAAGGCGTCACCAGGATGAGCGTGAGGTCCTGGAAGCTATCGGTCGGGTCGAGGTGGTTGAACTCGCGCCAGTCGCTCCAGGCCACCACCCAACGCCCGCTCGGGCTGACGGCGAGTGAGTTGGCCTGGGCGTGGGTGGAGAAACGCACCGGCTCGGCGATGACGCCATCGACGAGAGTGAGGAGCGTCGCGTCCTCGCCAAGCTCGTTCAGGACGATCGTGGCGGCGTCCTCGGGATCCGCAGTCGGGATGGCGGCGAGGTAACGAGGTCCGAAGCCAGACTCGACCGTGGTGACACGGAGCGTCTCCGCGTCGACGAGCGCCACCCGACCGCTCTGCGGGTTCGCCGACCAGAGGTACTTCCCCGTGACGATCGGGGCCTCGAAGCTCCCTTCGAGCTCCGCTTCGGGAGGGAGCGTCCCACCCGTGCCGCCGCCAGCCGTCCCCGCCCTGCCACCGGTCCCAACGGGCAAGAAGCCGCTGGTCCCGCCCGTGTACAGTATCCCCGGTGGTCCGCTGGCTTCGCTATCGCTCCCCCCACACCCGACACCGAGAAGCAACGCTCCGATGACTCCGCCCGCGCTCATGGCAAGGGATGTTCTGCGCCGCATCGCTCAGTTCCTCCCCGAAGCGTCGCCCACGACGCTCGCCTCGAGCTCAAACCCCGTCAGCGTTCGGGAGACGTCGCCCGCGCTCCCTTCGGCATCGAGGTCGATGAAGGTGATGCGTCCACCAACGTGCTCCTGCGCGATGAAGGCACGGCGGGCCACCGGCACGAGCCCGGTGGCGGTCGGCGGGCTCTCGAGCGGGAAGGCATCGACCTGGAGCTCCGGCATCCGCACGAGGTAGGCACCGAAAACTCCGGCCGCGTCATCGCGAACGGTGACGATGCCGCGCGTAGTCGGGGCGGGCGCGAGCAAGACCGAGACGGGCGGCGCCACGGTTCCCTCGAAGTACGGGGGTTCGGACTCATCGATGGGGACCACGGCGAAGCCGGGAAGCCCCACCTCGCCCGGAGCCGGCTCGAGCAGCGCGATGGCGTGGAGTGCATCCGGGGCAGGGAAGACAGCCTCAATCGGGTTGATGAGATCCACCGAATGCCAAGTGAGGTAGTCCGCACCGGAGCGGGTCTCGAGGATGGTCAGCACCTCGCTCGGTTCGGCGTTCGTGTAGAGTAGGGCGCGGTCCCCTTCGAGCGAAGCGGAGACGCTGCCGACCCGAGTATTGGTGATGGAGACTCGGTCGAAGCCACCGTGGTCCGAGAGGATCTCGGGGATCGGCAGGATGAACACCTCGCTCGTGTTCGGAACTCCCGGGAGGTCGCCGGATCCAGCCCCACCAACTGGCCACGCTCCGCTCGCCCCGGCGGCGGGGACCACGCCGGTGGCCTCACCGCCCACCGACGCCCCCGCCGCCGTGGCGGCGTTGCCGCCGCTCTCTCCCTGGCCCTCCGCACCAGCAGAACCCGATTCGCCAATGGCGCCAGCCCAACCCACGCCGGAGGCACCGGCGATCACCGCGCCTGCCACGCCCTCCCTGCCCGCCGACACACCGCCGAACGGCGCGGAACCGGCGGCGCCACCAGGGGAGGCGCCACCGGGCCCGGCTTCGCCTGCGGCCCCCGCGGTGGGCGCGCCACCAAGCCCAGCCTCGGCACCGGTCCCACCGGTCGAGCCGCCGATGGCCAAGGTCCCACCGGTAGCCGCGGTGCCGCCGGGGCTGCCCCCCGTGCCGCC
>JAFGBI010000109.1 GCA_016933275.1 Polyangiaceae bacterium
GTGGCATCAAGGAGAACGTCATCATGGGTCGCCTGATCCCCGCCGGCACTGGGTTGCCCGCGTACAAGTGGTTGCAGATCATCACCGAGGATCGCCCCGTCGCCCCTTCGCTCGTGTATCAACACGCGGCGCCGCAGGCCGCGGTGGTCGCCTACGACGACTGACCACAACGTTTCCGCACAGCTTTCCCCCTGCGCGCCCCCTCCCGGCGTCTGTTCGAGGCCGGACGACCCCCTTCCGTGGCCCGCTGCGTCCTCCGGGACCCGCCCACCAGATGTTGGGCGGGTGAGGAGGTGTTGGGGGTGCCCAGGTTTCGGCTCGCTCAGGGGGCTGTCGATCGAGAGTGCCTCCGCCTGATGCCTACTGGCCGCCCTGGTCGCCGCCGGTTACCCTTGGCGGATGGCGTTGCCTGGCGTGCGGGTCGTCTGGCGCGTCGCGATCGCGGCCGTCTTCGCCGGGGTGGGCTGTGGGTGCGAGCGAGAGCAGCCCAGCTCACGCCCCGCCCCACCGGCCGACGTCCCGCGCGTGGGCGCCGGACCGGTGTCGCGCGATCCGGTGGTGCCACCCTCGCAGTCGTCGACGCCAGCGCTGCTGCCGCCCCTCGGCTCCGAGACGGACCTGGTCGAGCTCAGGGTGTCGGAGGCTGGTTCGGGCATCGTCTCCGTCCCGCGCAATAGTCTTCGCCCGCGGCCGTTGGTGGTGGTGATCCACGGCGAACCGAGCAGCTCCGAGCAGCAATGCGCCTCGTGGCGGCGGATCGTGGGGCCGAACCTGTTCGTGTTGTGTCTGCGCGCCGCGACCTTGGCGGAACTGTCCAAGGCGCATCTTTACTATTTCGAAGTGGACCGGCGCGAAGACGGTGTGCGGCGGGCGCTGGTCGCATTGAAGGCGAAGTACGGCGCGTACCTCGCCCCGGGGCCGGTCGTACTCGTCGGGACGAAGGAGGGAGCGCCAGTTGCCGCGGCGATCGCCCGCCAGGAGCCCTCGTTCTTCAGCCGCCTGGTGCTGGTTCATGGGGGCTACGAGCGGTGGTCGCCTACCTACGGTGCCACCTACGCCGCACGGGGCGGCCGGAGACTCCTTCTGGTGTGGGATCCCAGCCGTCCGCCGAGCGAGGTCGAACGCGCGGTCCAGCTGGCTCGGCACTCGCGCATCGAGGCGCGAAGCATGGCCCTCGACCTCTCGGGGGGGACGTTCGAAGGGCGAAGCGTCGAGCAACTGGCGCCGGAGTTTCGCTGGCTGGTTGGGGGCGACTCCCGCTTCCTAGAGCAGGAATCAGGCTGATTGCTGCGTCAAATCAACAACCGAGAGCACCGAACCGGCAGCAGACCTCTCCAGCGCTCCCGTTGCTGTTGGCAACCTGATCGGTGCTCTAGACAGAGAGCCGCCCCCATCGCCGAGCTCGACGGCCCCTTCGTTCGCGCGAAACGGGCCCGGCGCCACCGCGTCCGCGGCAGCCTTGAGTCTCGCTCACGGAACTCGCCGGGGCTCGGACTCCGGCTGGAGAGTAGCTCTCGTGGCGGGCAGCCGGATCTCGAGCTCGGCCGGTACCTCAAACCCGTTCAGGTAATGCCTGACCAGGGCGCCCCGTGCTGAACACCCGTCCGTTGGCGCGATTGCGAGCCGTCGCGAACCCTGGTGAGCCCCGGGATCGCGAGGAGAAGCCCCTTGACTTGAGCGCCTCCCCGGCTAACCTCCCCGTCCCCCCGGTCCCGGGGCATTGCCTGAGTCTATTCCGAGATGCCGACCATACAACAGCTGATCCGCATGGGTCGCGAGTTCCTCAAGGTCAAGACTGCCTCGCCTGCGCTCCGCAGCTGCCCGCAGAAGCGTGGCGTCTGCACCCGCGTCTATACCACCACGCCGAAGAAGCCGAACTCGGCGTTGCGCAAGGTCTGTCGCGTTCGCCTCACCAACCAGATGGAGGTGACGAGCTACATCCCCGGCGAGGGCCACAACCTCCAGGAGCACAGCGTCGTGCTGATTCGTGGCGGCCGCGTCAAGGACCTTCCCGGCGTTCGCTACCACGTCGTGCGCGGCACCCTCGACGCCTCGGGAGCAGCAGGACCGAGCAGCACCAACAAGGCCAATCGCAACCGGAAGCGCTCGAAATACGGCGTGAAGCGCCCGAAGCAGTGAGCGTGTGGTTCCCAGGGTGAGCCACCGGAACGCGTAGAAGAGCAGTCTAGGAGAACCGAGAGATGCCCCGCAGGCGCGATGTCCCTAAGCGAAAGATCATCCCGGACCCGAAGTACCGGGACAAGCTGGTGACCAAGTTCACCAACTCGCTGATGCTCCAGGGCAAGAAATCGACCGCAGAGGGGATCCTCTACGGCGCCTTCGACATCATCGGCACGCGATTCAAGGAGGATCCACTGGAGGTCTTTCGCAAGGCGCTCGACAACGTCAAGCCCAAGCTCGAGGTCAAGAGCCGCCGCGTCGGCGGTGCCACGTACCAGGTTCCTGTCGAGGTTCGCCCCGAGCGCCGCGTCGCGCTGGCGATGCGCTGGCTCGTCTCCTATGCGCGGAGCCGTGGCGAGAAGACGATGCGCGAGCGTTTGGCGGCGGAGCTCGTGGACGCGGCGCAGCTTCGCGGCAACTCCGTGAAGAAGAAGGAAGACACGCACAAGATGGCCGACGCCAACAAGGCGTTCGCTCATTATCGCTGGTGAGAACCGGTTGCGCGGGGTTGCGGCAGGAGTCTGCCGCTCGCGCCGCGCCCTTTGCCGAAGGAGCCGAATCGGGAAGTCATGCTGGAGATCACATAGGATCGGGTTGCGCGAAGGCGCGGTAGCGGCCGCGCCCCGCCTCCACGGCGGCATTCGACGCACCTCGACACCCCTTCCGGAAGGGAGGCACCCAAGACGGCGGGTGCCCGGGCCGGAGGGGGTTTCGTGTGCAGTGCGCCTGACGAACCCATCTCGGTCCCCGAGGCTCTCTCCTCGGTCAAGGATCTCGGCTCGGCCCCCTGAGCGGATCGGTCATGCCCCGCGAAATCCTCCTCGAACAGACGCGCAACATCGGCATCATGGCGCATATCGATGCCGGCAAGACGACCTGTACCGAGCGCATCCTCTTTTACACGGGCGTGAGCCACAAGATGGGCGAGGTGCACGATGGCGCCGCGACCATGGATTGGATGGAGCAGGAGCAGGAGCGGGGCATCACCATCACCAGCGCCGCCACCAATTGCTTCTGGACGCCGGAGAACGGTCCGGTGCGGGGTGAGCAGCATCGCATCAACATCATCGACACCCCTGGGCACGTCGACTTCACCATCGAGGTCGAGCGAAGCTTGCGGGTCCTCGATGGTGCGGTGGCGGTGTTCGACGGTGGCAACGGGGTCGAGCCACAGAGCGAAACCGTGTGGCGACAGGCCGATCGCTACCGTGTCCCTCGGATCGCCTTCATCAACAAGCTCGACAAGACCGGCGCGGACTTTCAGATGAATCTGGACAGTATGCGGGAGCGCCTCGATTGCCGTCCCGTACCCGTCCAGTGGCCTGTTGGTCGTGAGGAGGAATTCCGCGGCGTGGTGGACCTCATTCAGATGAGGGCCGCCGTTTTCGAACAGGAGTCTCTCGGAGCGACGTGGCGCTGGGAGGAGATCCCGCCCGATATGGTGGAGAAATGCCGCGCGCTGCGGGAGGACCTCGTCGAGGCGTGCGCGGACGTGGACGAGGACATCCTTCACCGCTTCCTCGAGGGAAGGCCCGTGAGCGAGGAGGCCCTCTACGCCGCGATTCGCAAGGCCACCATCGACTTTGCCTTCGTCCCCGTCCTCTGCGGGGCTGCCTTTCGCAACAAGGGGATCCAGCCGCTGCTCGACGCGATCGTGAACTTTCTTCCCTCGCCCTCGGACGTCCCGCCCGTCCAGGGCAAGGACGTCAACCGGCCGGAGAGGACCGTGACTCGTCGCGCGAGCGACGACGAGCCGTTTGCCGCGTTGGCGTTTAAGATTGCGAATGACCCCTACGTCGGCCACCTGACCTTTTTTCGGGTCTACTCTGGGGCCATCGCGAGCGGCACCGCGGTCCTGAACGCGTCGCGGGGACGCCGGGAACGCATCGGTCGCATTCTGCGCATGCATGCGAACAAGCGCGAGGAGCTCAAGGACTGCGTCGCCGGGAACATCTACGCTGCGGTCGGATTACGGGACACGCACACAGGCGACACCTTGTGCGACGAGAAGCATCCGGTCTTGCTCGAGACGATGACGTTCCCGGATCCCGTCATCTACATCGCGATCGAGCCGCGGACGCAGGCGGATCTCGAACGTCTGGGACTGAGCTTGCAGAAGCTCGCCTACGAGGACCCCTCCTTCCGCACCTATACCAGCGAGGACACGGGACAGACGATCATCGCGGGGATGGGCGAGCTCCACCTCGAGATCATCGTCGACCGTCTTCGCCGCGAGTTCAAGGTCGCGGCCAACGTCGGCAAGCCCGAAGTCGCATACCGAGAGGCGATCCTCACCGCGACGCAGGGCGAGGGTCGGTTCGTCCGGCAAACCGGGGGCCACGGGCAATATGGACACGTGAAGATCCGCGTGGAGCCGGGGGCACGCGGGACCGGATACGTGTTCGAGAACATGACGGTCGGCGGTACGATTCCTCGCGAGTTCGTCCCCTCGGTGGAGAAGGGGATCCGGGACGCCATGCAGCGAGGGGTCCTGGCCGGGTACCCGATTGCGGATCTTCGCGTCGAACTCCTCGATGGAAGCTACCACGAGGTCGACTCATCGGGACCGGCCTTCGAGGTGGCGGGATCGCTTGCGTTCCAGGACTGCGCGGACCGCTCGGGAGTACAGCTCCTGGAGCCTGTGATGGCTGTGGAGGTCGTGACTCCCGACACGTCGATGGGCGACGTCATCGGTGACCTCAACGCGCGACGTGGTCACGTCACCGGCATGACCCAGCGTGGCACCAACACGCAGGTCATCTCGGCGCGGGTGCCGCTGGCCGCGATGTTCGGCTATGCGACGGACTTGCGCAGCAGGACTCAGGGACGCGCGACCTACACCATGCAATTTGCGCACTACGAGCCCGTCCCGGCTTCGATACAAGAGGAGATCGTCGCGAGGGTCCGCGGCGGCTGAGAGAGAGGAACGATGGCCAAGGAGAAATTCGTACGCACCAAGCCCCACCTGAACGTCGGCACGATTGGTCACATCGACCATGGCAAGACGACGTTGA
>JAFGBI010000110.1 GCA_016933275.1 Polyangiaceae bacterium
AGAGGCGCCGCTGGAAACGCATCCTCGCCATGCACGGATGCGTTTCCAGTGGCGCCGTTGCTGTCGGCAACGTGATCGGTGCTCTAGGAACGGCGGTCCTTCGCGGTCAAGACACACCGCTACGCGCGCGGCTGGATACGCAGTACCACCCGGACATTTTGCACGAGCGGTCCTTCGAGACGGAAGACCAAACCGCCTTCGAGCAGGAGGCTCCCCGCGATGATCCCGTCAGGGTGGGAAGCCCGCTCCGCCAGCGCGACCGTGGCGCCTCCGATCTTCACCTCGATCCGTACGCCATCGTGGATGAGGTCCTCGGTGGTGACCCCGACCCAATCCGGTTGCTCGTCGAACGTATGTGCCGCATCGCTTCGGCCTGGCTCGACCCGGGTTGCCGCAAAACAGCTCGAGGCGAGTGGCGCCCTGCGGGGTCCCACGCACACCATCGCCTTGGAGGATCCCCGATACCGCGGCGGCAGCGACGCCAGAAACGGCTGGACCTTCCACTGAGCTCCCGGCGCCAGCACACACCTCCCGCGCTCGATCCGGGTCCCCGGACCCGAGCAGCCCGGCGCGACGCTCGCGTCCGCGCGGGGCGGGAGTAGCACGGGACTCGCCGCCGCGGGCCGCGTCCCGTTGGGGGTCGCGGGCGCCATCCGAGCCGGTGGGTTCGGAAGCGCGAGCAGCGCGGCACCCAGCGCCAGGCCCACCAGGAGCAAGCCGGCCGCGAGTGCCCCGAGCGTGAAGAGGGGAGGCGGGAGTCCTGGGTCGACGTCGTCCGTCGGCAGGAGCGTTCCGTTCTCTTCCACGGTTCCCACTCCTGCTACCCTACCATCCCCGAGGTGAGCCCTCCATCGTGCACGACGCCTACCTAACCACGCGATGTCCGGACTGCGGGCAGACGTTGGCCGTCCCCGCGGACGGGCTCCACGCTTCGTTCACTTGTCCCCGGTGCCTCGCGGTCCGTCCAGGAACCGACCTGATCTCGGCTGAGACTCCATTGCGGGCGATCCCAAGCGACGGTGCTGACCCCGCGTCCGCGCCCGCCGCGGTCGAGCGCATGGTCGACCGTCAGGATGCACCGCCATCACCAGGCGGAGGTGAATGCGAACGGTCCCGCTCCGCGCTGCCCCTGGAGCTCGCTGACACGGTGCTGATGAATTCGGTGGAGGCACCTCCTCCGCATCGGGGCGTCGACGTGTCAGCCGGGACGGCTCCCGGCGAGTCGTTTGCACGTCGAGCCACCACCACCGCGGTTCCGAGCCCTGACGGAACTCCGCTGTCGCTGACCCGGCGTCTCTTCGCCGCACTGCGAGGGCCCGCCGACGTTGCCGTGGGACTGGTCATTGGGATGGACTCGGCGGTGGCCGGCCACCGGCTTCACCTCCTGGGCGGAGCGGTCTTGGCGGTGCTCGTCGCGCAGTGGTCGTCTCCGATGCTCTACGTAGTCACACTGCCGGGGCTCGCGGCGCTCGCGTACTTGTTCCTGCTCGCGGGCTTGTTCTCGCTCCGGGACGAGCGAGGGGCGTGGACCCTTCGGACCGTCGGCGACTTCGCGTATGCCTGGTTGGACGCGGCGGTGGACGATTTTCTTGACCTGACCGAGCTGCCGAGGGCGGAGGTGGGCCGTCGCGTCGGTTGCTGGCTCGCGAGCGTCGGTAGTGTGGCGGTGGTGGTCGTCAGTCCCGCGATCGGGCTATCTGCTCGGTATGGCACCGCCAGCCAGACAGTCGCGGGGATCGGCCACGTTCTGCCGGTGATCCAGGGGATTGGCGGGGGCCTCGTGGCTGCCGGCATCGTGCTGACGGTCGCCGCGCATCTCCGACGCGACAGATCCGATGACCGACTCGATCGGGTTGACCTCGCTGATGGCTCGGAGGACGCGCGGCCCGCCGTCATGGACCTGTTGGCCCCGGGGGCCGAGACGGCGATCCGCAAGCTTGCGCAGCCGAGCCTGCGATCCCTGCTTGAAGTCCTGCGGACATGGCGCCCGCGGCGGGGTCGCGGCCGATTCGACTACCAGTTCTCACTCCGGCGGCACCTGGAGCGGGCGTTCCCTGGCTCGTCGATGGACCATCGCCGTGGCATCGCCACAGGGGGCGGCCGTTACGTATTTCCGGACGTTTGCCTCGACGATCGTCTCGTCATCGAGGTATTGCCCAAGGTCGATGGGGTGGGGACGGAACTCGCCGTGGGGCGGGTCCTGGAGTACCTTGAGGCCTGGTCAGGGGGACCGGTCGTGCTCCTCGTGGCCGAGAGCCGGTTCGACTTCGCGAGCGCGCCCATCGCTCGCCAGGTGGGTGCGTTGTGCGAGCGCGGCCATCCAGTCCTCTGCGTGGCAGCCGGCCGTCGCGTGCAGTGATGGGGCGTCGCGGGCACCGGCTAGATGCCCCAGAGATCCGCGTACCACTCGAGCGGCTCGCGCAGCGGTGTGTGATCATGGAGCCAGATGACGGGGAGATAGAACGTCTTCACCGTCTCCATGTCCGCGCCGAGCGCGTCGGCGACGACGGCGACCGGCCCCAGGCTCGCCACATATGTCAGGGGCAACGCGAGCAGGATCGCGGCTGTGATCGCCGCCACCGCGCCGGTGTCCATCTGCCGAGGCTCGACCATGCCCACTCCTAGCATGCCAGTCCCCGGCGGTGTGACCCTGACCGGATCTGGCAGAGCACCTTCAATGTCCTCGTGGCCGCGAGCGATCAGTCCTCAGCCATCAGGGTCTCCAGGTTCTACCTGACCGCTGACGGCCTTTTCTTGGTTTCGGGTCCGCCGGGTCAGGTTGTCGATCTGACGCAGCAGTCAGACTGATTGCCGCTCTCGAGGTTCGCCTTCGAGACGTGGTACGTCACCATGGCGCCGACCCAAGTGCCGAAGAGTGGAGTGGACCCCCGGGAGGCAGGCTCCGTTTTCTGCCCACGAAGACCCCACGATGGAGCAGGATCCGCTGGCCGTGGCTACGGCGGTGCCGACCGCGGCGCTAGTTCGTCACGACTCGACCAAAAGGAGACGGCAAAGATGCCCACGCTCGATGATGCAACCTGGTGTCAGCTCTTCCTGGATGCCCGAACCCACCATGGCTGGCTCGAGCAGCCGGTCACCGACGCGGTGTTGCGCCGCCTCTATGAGGTCGTGCGCATGGGCCCCACGGCGATGAACAGCCAGCCGGTGCGGTTGGTCTTCGTGAAGAGCCGCGAAGGCAAGGAGCGCCTGCGATCGGCGCTGATGCGCGGAAACGTCGACCAGACGATGAGCGCGCCCGTAACGGCGATCCTGGCGTACGACGCGGAGTTTCACGTGAAGATGGGGACGCTCGCTCCGCACCTCGCCGAACCCGTGAAGGAGCTCGCGGCGATGGATCCGGAGGCGCGGCGGCGGATGGCTCTTCAGAGTGCCACGCTACAAGGCGCCTACATCATCATCGTGGCACGCGGCCTTGGGCTCGATTGCGGACCGATGGGTGGGTTCGACGCTGGCCAGGTCGATGCCGAATTCTTCCCCGATGGGAAGTGGAGGTCGTTCCTGCTCGTGAACCTGGGGTACGGTGACCCGGTGAAGCTCCGCCCACGTGCGCCGCGGCTGGATTTCGACGAGGCCTGCCGGATCGGTTGACCGAGTCTCGCCGATCCTTCAGCGCCTTGCGGACGGATCGACCCTATGGCGGAGCGCGCAAGGCGTCATGCCGGCGAGCGATCTGCTCCGCGAGCCGGTCGAGCGCGTCGAAATCGGCGGTTTTGGGCACGCCCTTGCAGAGCACGGGTGGGAGCACCTCGACCTCCAGGTTCGGGGTCATCGCCGTGAGCTGCTCCACGACCTTCCCCCCCCAGCCGAAGGAACCGATGACGGCAAGGGTCGTCGCCTTGGGCCGGATGAGGTTGGCGAGGGTCGCCGCATACGCGACCTTCGGGTGGGGACCGCCGAGCACCGTGGGCGTACCGAGCACGAGGGTCGCCGCGTCCACCAAGAGCATGGCGAGCTTGCCGGCGTCCGTGTCGGCCAGCGAGTACTGCTCGGCGCGGAGCCCGCGACGCGCACAGCTCTCGACGAGGTGCTCGACCATTTGGTGGGTGCTGTCGTGCATGGAGACGTACGCCACGACCACCGTGTCATGCGGCGGCCCATCCACCCAGTCCTGATACGCGTCGAGGATGAGCGACGGCGCCTCGTAGATCGGTCCATGGCTCGGCGCGATCATGGCGGGCGCGCGCGCCGTCACCTTGCCAAGGTGCTTCGAGATGGTCCCCCGGAAGGGCATCATGATCTCTGCGTAGTAGCGCTTGGCCGCGAGCAGGACCGCGGGATCACCGTGGGCGAAGAGATCTCCGCTCGCCAGGTGCGACCCGAAGAGATCGCAGGTGAAGAGGATCCGGCGTTCCGGGAGCCACGTCAGCATCGTTTCTGGCCAGTGGACCCACGGGAAGTGGAGGAACTCGAGGGTGAGGCCGCCGAGGTCGACGCGCTCTCCGTCCTTCACTCCTTGCATCCGGTCCGCCGTGACGCCGAGGTGGTCGGAGAGCACCCGCTTGCCCTTGTCGGTGACGAGCACCTTCGCCTCAGGGTGGTCCAAGAGCAGGCGTGGGAGCGAGCCCGAATGGTCCTGTTCGGCGTGCTGCGAGACGATGTAGTCGAGTCGGTCGATGCCCGTGCTCGCGATCCGCGACCGGAGGGTGTCGACGTAGCTCGGGTCGACCGAGTCGATGAGCGCCGTCCTGTCGGCTCCCCGCACCAGGTATGCGTTGTAGCTCGTCCCGTCTGGCACCGGGATGAGCTCATCGAACAAGCGGCGCTCCCAGTCGATCGCGCCAACCCAGGTGATGTCATCGGTGATGGGGCGTGCGTACATGCTCACCTCGCTCTCTCGGGCGACGCATGGAGGCCGTTTCCATCCTCGGCGTCAATCCTCACCCGGCCATGCCCCGAATCCGGCGGAGGTTGGAGGCCGGCACCAAGATCCCCGGGGCCACCCCCCGGCGCTGGCCGACGGCGTTTCGCGTCTGTCGAGAGGATGGCGTCTGCGCCTCGCCAAGGCCTCGCCGAGATGGGTCGACCGCACCGAGTTCGAGTCGAGGGCGTCGCGTGGCCAGGAGCGGCCGTACAGCGCGTGGCGGACCGCGAACTGGTCCCGCTCGGCCTCGAGCGTGGCGCGGTGAGGTGTCTGCGCGGTCACCGCGAGTAGCCTCCCCAGCAGCAAGCAGAGGAGCGTCAATGTCGCGAGAGAGACGCGGGGCACGAGGCCCGGTCGGGTCATGGCGATGACGCGGTCGCGCATTCCCGCCCTCGCCCCCTCACCGGTGGCCGCGCCGTTCCATGGCCGCGCAGACCACGGCTGCAGCGTGAGAGCGGGCGCAGTCCGTCCAGCCGAGGAGCTCGGCGGTGCCTTCGACGACCGCGCGCCAGGTGTCGTGGGTCAGCTGGAGCCGAGTCACGACCTGCTCGACCCGCTCGGCCGGGATCCGATCGCGGACGGCGCTCGGCAGCCCCGCTTGCAGCACGCGCGCCGTGGGTGAAACTGCGCTGACCGGGTTCCGCCGGGCGGAGTCGGTCTGATGGATCGCCTCGTGGGCGCGCACGACGAGGTGCGCCGTTCGCAGCACCTGACCCTCGTTGGTGCCAGCCAGGGTCCAGGCTGCCCAGGCGCGCGAGATGGCTCGTTGCTGGTCGAGGGTGGCCGAGTCCGCTCGGAGGATTCGCTGCAGCTCGGCGATGAGAGATTGCGCCGCGCGCTTCCACTCCGGTGCTGGTGGCGGGGCCGACGAGGCCCGCACCTCCCGTGCCCGAGCCTCGGCTTCTTCGGAGCTGTCCGGGAGCTCGGTCACGTGCGAAAGCTCGCTGAGCTCCTTCGACGGCGGCGCCACGGCGTTCATCGCGTCGAACGGATCGACGGGGAGCGGTTGTTTTGGCCCGTCTTCGAACATGGGCCACGTGTCTACGAAACGGATAGGGGGGGTCGCCTTGCTCATGGTCCGCTCAGTGCTGAAGCGTCAAAGAACTCGTTGGCGATGGCGATTGGTCCCGTCCAAGGTCCGCCGCCGCCCCGGGACGACCATCCAACGTACTTCGATACCTCGAACCGACGCCGTCCTGCTATGCCGTACGGGCCACCATCGACGGGATTCCGCCTTTTTGGCCCGGCCCGCCGGTGTTCGCCCCCGGCGCCAAAGGCCGCCCCTCGAGCCATGCCAGGGATGGTTCCTCGTCTGGATCGCGTCGGGGGCGGCGCGGCGAGATGACCAAGAGGCAGTCGACGGAGCCGCTCCGTCTTGGTGGTAGCTCTCGTTGCGGACGGTCAGGCCACGGCTGCGCGGGCGGCATCGTGCTGGCATGACAGCCGTGCGAGTCTGCCCTCGGTCCGCCGAGGATTGGCCACCATCGTCAAGGTGGGCTTCCGCCCGCGCCTCGAAGGTCGAGCGGGGCGCTGGTCGGCCGCGAAGCCGAGTGCCCCCAGGGTCCCACCACGAGATGGCCGACCCTGGGGACGCCCCCGGGGCGGTGTTTCTGTCGCTCCCCCCCCCGCCCGAGGCGAGCGTACCTTGGAACAGCCGCTACTGTTGCCAATCGGACGGGCCCGCGCCGGTGACGATCGAGCTACTCATCCACTCCCTCGTGCGTCAGACCACGGTGCTGATCGCGCAGCTTGCCACCTCCGGTGGGACGCGGGCGCCCCTGGCTCAGGTCGCCAATCAGGTGTTCTTGGATCTCGTCCGCGAGCTCGAGCGTCAAGGGGTGAGCCGGAAGGTGAGCGCCGACATGTTCGGCTTGGGTCTTCGCACCTACCAGCGAAAGATCCAGCGCCTCACCGCGAGCGCGACCGAGGGTGGGCAGACCCTGTGGGTGGCCGTGCTGAAGTACGTGGAGAGCCACGGTCCCGTGTCGCGCGCGGAGCTGCTGGGCCACTTCTACTGCGACGACGAAGTCTTGGTGCGCGGAGTGCTGCACGATCTGTGCGAGAGCGGGCTGGTGACGGTCCAGGGCTCCGGGGCCAGCGTCACCTACGGGATCGTTCCGGAGGAAGAGCTCGCTCGGCTCAGGCAGACGCGGCACGACGAGGGGTTCGACGAGCTGGTGTGGGCGCTCATCTATCGGCAAGGCCCGCTCGGTGCTGCGCAGTTGGCCGAGCAGTTCCCCGAAACCTCTGGGCTCGAGGCTGCGCTCGCCCGCCTGGTCGAGTCGGGACGGGTCGAATACTCGCCCGAGGCAGGCGTGTACCACGCCAGCATCCTTCTCGTCCCGTTGGGCGCGGAAGTGGGCTGGGAGGCCGCCGTCTACGACCACTTCAACGCGCTCGTCAACACCATCACCGGTCGGCTGCGCGAGCAGCGTTCCGCGGCGAGCCTGAAGGATAGCACGGGGGGCAGCACGTACACCCTGGAAGTCTGGCCGAACCACCCGCACAAGGAGGAGGTTCGCGAGACGCTCAGGTCGCTCCGTTCACAGCTCGGAGAGCTCCGCGGTCGAGTAGAGCGCTACAACGCGGAACACGCCCGCCCGGAGGATTTCGAGAAGGTCTTGCTGTACATCGGTCAATGCGTGATCCCTCAAGACACCGACCGAGACAGCGATCATGACTAGTCACTGGCCCCCCAGGATCGACTGGGGTAATGGCGAAGTCTTCCTCGTCGTGAACGCTCCGCGCAAGCTCCGAGATTCGGGCCGCAGGCTCGCTGCCCTCCTTGGCCTCCTTGGCTCTGGGTCATCGCACGGGGTCCGGTCACCGCGCGCTCGGGCGAGCCAGTCCATGGCGGCCTGGGTGGTCGCCTGCTCGCTCGCCATGTGCCACGGCCAGGAGACCGTCGGCGGCAGCGAAACCCATTTCCTGCGGCGCTGCGAGACCGACTGCCCGTCCGGGCTCCTGTGCGAGTGTGGTGTGTGCACGAATCCTTGCGAGACGGCCGTGCAGTGCACGAGCTGGGCCTCGAACGCAGAATGCGTGTCGAGCTCGGCACGCGTGGCCACGCAGCGCTGTCCAGCCTCGAGCGCGGCCGCCTTCTGCGATCTGTCGTGCATCACCGAGGCGGACTGCGACAGCCTCGGCGACGGCTACCAGTGCGAGTCCGGCTACTGTCGCGTGGCGGGAACGGAGGCGCCTCTGACGAGCTCCGAACAGCCGTGCACACCGGCGCCGCTCGCTGCGGAGGAGCTGATCGTGGTCGGCGATTCTTTGCTGACGCTCAGCATCTTCACGAACGAGCTGGAAGCCGCGGCCATCGCGGCGGGAGGAGTCGAGCTCGCGCAAGACGAGCACCTTCGAGACTACTCTTCCCACCTCACGTCCATGCTGGCAGAGGGCCAGCTCAGCCTGGCGAACCAGTACGCGGCGAGTCGGGAAGAAGGTCCTGCTCGCGTCGTCATCATGGACGGGGGCGCCACGGACATGCTTCAGGATGCGTGCCCTTCCGGCCCAGAGCTGCAGTGTCCGGCGGTGCAGGCGGCCGTGCTCGGTGCCGAGCAGCTGCTCTCGCAGATGGCCGAGGATGGCGTCGAGCACATCGTGTACTTCTTCTATGAGGATGCCACCGAGAATGCCGACCTTCGAGCGGGAATAGACGTTCTGCGACCGCTCATCGAGAACGTCTGCGGAAAGAGTCTGGTGCCCTGCCACTGGCTCGATCTGCGGCCTGTCTTCGAGGGGCACTACGCGGAGTACGTCACCGGGGTGGACGGCATCGTGTTCTCCGACGCCGGCGCTCGCGCGACCGCCCAAGCCATTTGGGAGCTCGTGGAGCTGCGCTGTATCGCGCCGTAGCCAGTCGACCCTCCCGCGCGACGGGCGCGCCGCGCGACCACCGCCTCCTGGCCGCTCGATGAGCGGCGGGCGCCTCCGGCGCCGACCTGTCGCGTCGAGGAACCCCGTGTCGCGCGCGGATTCTCGGATCCAGTGGATCAGGGCAGGTACTGCTCTATCGCGTCGTACCAGACCTCGGCCATTTCGTCGTAGCCGGCTGGGGACGGATGGACTTGGTCGGAAGAGAGCAGGTTCGTCGTGAAGGTCGCGTATTGATCCACGAAGATGATGTGGGCGCCGGCTTCCGCTCGCTTCGCGACGATCCCCGGGATCGTGGCGTTGTAGGCGGTAATGCCCGCGTTGTTCGTGGGCAGGGGGATGACATTGCTCACCACGAGCAAGGCATCCGGGCATTCTTCGATGACCTTGTCGATGAGCGTCGGCAATAGCACCTCGGGACCCGCCGGATGGTTCCCGTACATGTTGTTCGTCCCGATGTGGAGCAGGATGATGTGCGGATCGACATCGGCGCGGCTAAGCTTCCCCTGCTCGACGACCGTGGACTGGAGACCCTCGATGGAGATGCCGCTCGTGCCCTCGTGCTTCTTCGGGAAGGGCGCTCCGGCGACCTCGTCGGGGCCGTTCGAGCGCGTGCCGACGAACGTGATGTTCTTCCCTGCGGTGTGCGCTAGCCGGAAGAGGTTTACCCGGTAGCCGCCCGCCATGTTGACGTCTTCGGTGATGGAGTCCCCGAGCGGCGAGATCCGACAAGGCTCGTCGGTTGGGCAGAACCCGATGCTCTGCCCCCCAGTGCCCCCCGACGTCGAACCGCCGGTGGTCGCTCCGCCAAGGCTGCCGCCCTCCCCTCCGCCCGCCTCACCGCCGGTGGCCATGCCCCCGGTCGCGACCCCACCCGTTGGCTGCCCCCCCGTGGCCATCCCGCCGGTGGTCGCGCCGCCGGTCGGCCTGCCGCCGGTTCCGCCCGTGGGGGACCCGCCAGTGGTGGTCACGCCACCGGTCGGCCCGCCGCCGGTTCCACCCAACAGGGAGCCGCCGGTTCCGCCCGTGGGGGAGGCACCGGTGCCTCCCACGCCGGTCCCGCCTGTGGGTCCAAGGCCTCCGGTGGGGCCCAAACCCCCAGTGGTCTGGCGACCGCCGGTTGCCAATGTCCCACCCGTACCCGCAACGGTCCCTCCGGTCGCTGGCGCCAAGCCCGTGCCGCCGCCCGTTGCCGCCCCACCGGTCGTGCCGCCCGCTGCCGGACCCGCTCCTCCCGATCCATCGCTGGACTCCGAATCGGTACAGGCGAAGGTCCAGACGGCCACAGCGAGGGGTAGCCACCTGACGGTTCGGTTGATGCGGCCTGGTCGGCGTGAAAAGAGGTGAGTGGTCATGCTGCTCGATCCTGAGGTCCGACCCGGCCGCCATTGGACACGGGTAGTTCCTCGTTCGGTAGCGACAAATCGGTCATCCCCCCAACGGTTTCGGTCTCGCGAGCAGTCCGGCCCTCGCCGCGCTGCTGAACGGACAGGGTTCCGGTCGGGGTCCCTGTCGGCGAGCGCACCGCGGTGCGGAGGCGAAGCCCGCCGCGACCTACCCCACCTTCGGACCCGGGACGACGGGGCGAGCCGTGGGAGCGGTGCGTGGCTTCGGCTCGCGGTGGAGGCAGGGGGTGGAGTATACCGCGAAAGCCGGCCATGACCTTGACCTCAACGCTGCGGTTCATCAGCCTGTTCGTGCCGAGTCTGGCGGAGGCCGTACCCCGCTACCAGGCTCTGCTCGGCGTTGCCCCGAGTGATGGCCCGGGCGATGCCCCCATGCCCCACCCCTTCGCGAGCAAGGGCCCCGTTGTCTTTCGGCTCGGCGAGGTGGCGCTCGCCTTGTACCAATGTGATGGTCGCACCACCCACCCCGGCGACGTGGGCTTCGGCCTCGAGGCGCCGGTCGAGGCAGCTGCCAAGCGGCTCCGTGAGCAGGGTGGCCAGGTGTTCTGGGGACCGCAAGCGATCGGCGACGGAGATCGGCGGCTGGCCATCGGGATGCTACCCGACCGGCACTTCTTCGAGATCGTGGCCGGGGTCAACGCCGCCGAGGAGTAGCGCTGGCGCAGTGTTCTCCTCGAACCCCCAAACGCTGGACTCGGCTATCGCCACTGTGTGTCGAGCCAGGCCGTGCGTCGATGCATCCAGTCGACGAGGTGGCTCACCTGACCCTCCCAGGTGTCCTCGGTGGGAGTGTAGAAGACCCCGCCGATCATCTCAGTGGTATTGTGGATCCGTGGTCGGCACGGCGCGAGCGCGCTCGAGCCGATGCGGTGTGGTCGTCTCCGCGCTACCCGTCCGAACGGTAACCAAAGGTCCGCTCGAGCAGGCGCGAGCGTCCGCAGCGCCCGTCCGGAGTCACCTACTCTCACACACAAGAGCCGTCTCCTCTCGTCGGCCTTCCTGGCCTGCTTCACCCCGCCATCGTCAACCGGGCGAGCCGCCGGTTGCCAGGCGTCGCTCGCCCCGGAGACCTCGAGGAACGCCGCCCTCGCCGCTGCCGTCCGCGAGCGGAACGACCGAGTCGGCGTCCTCGCCGGGATCACGATCCTCGCATCGTGAGCGCCGTTCGGGTAGCCCAAGACCCGCGCGATGGGCTCGAATTGGACGAGCAGGCTACCCGTGCTTCACTGCGAGATTGCTCAGGGTGCTCCCGAGTCGGTCACAGCGATCGACCGCGTCCTCGATGTGCTCGATCAGCGATTTCTCCTTGAGGAGCTGCTTGGCGTCGATCGCTGGATCCTCGAAGAGGGAGCTTACGGCGTTGCGGAAGATCGTGTCCGCCTCCTTCTCGATTCCGCGGAGCGTCCGCCCGGCCTTGATGATCCCGGCATAGTCGTGTTGACGGAGAAGAGGCAGCGTATCGGCCAGCACCTTCGTGCTTCGCCGGAGCGCGTCGAGGAGCCCTACCATCGCCGGGTTGAAGTCGGGGATGTGGAAGAGGGCGCAGGTGCGGGCCGCCAGGTTCACCATGTCGATGATCTCGTCCGTCTCGAACGCGATCTGGTGGATGTCCTCTCGATCGATGGGCGTGACGAAGGTGCGGGCGAGCCCGGTCTCCACCTCGTGGAACACCTTGTCGCCCGCATGTTCGATCTCTTGCACCGATTGCGCGACCTCGTCCGGCGTGGCCCCGTCCTTGCCGATTCTCTCGAACGCTTCGACCGAGTCCTGAGTGAGGAGGGCGAGCTTCTCGAGGAGGCCGTAGAAGGACTCCTCTTTGGGGAAGATGCGACGGATGAGGTTCTGGATGGTCATGGGCACGCCGAGGGATTTCGATGACGGGTTCGTGCCATCGTGGCAACGCCACGCGGAGCGTGGAGAACCGGTAGGCCGCGATGCACCTATGCGGCTACCGACCGGGACCTGCACATGCTACCACTAGTCGGCCGGCGAGCGCGCGTCGCCCGAGTGTAGTAGACGGTCCCCTCGTTCCCGGGAACGCAATCGACGGGCCAACCGAGCCCCACTTCTGGTGAGCCTCTCTCGGAGTACGCGCCTGCGGCGCCAGCTGATCCCCTAGAGCGGCAATCCCGTTGATTGCCGCGTCAAATCAACAACCTAGAGCACCGGACCGGCAGCAGACCTTTCCAGAGGCAGGGCTGGAAACGCGTCCTCGCCTCGCAGAGACGCGTTTCCAGCGCTGCCGTTGCTGTCGGCACCCCGATCGGTGCTCTAGCTTTCCACGCCGCCCCAGGTCGTGTGGGTGTCGGCGGCCGCACCCGCTGCTGTCCGATCCGGCTCCGCCGATGGCCGACTCGGTCCCTCTCCGGTCGGGCGCGTGGTCCCCCGTCCCGCCGCGGTCGATCTCGGTGGCGCCGGTTCCGAGCCCGCCGAGGTTCTGGCCGCTCTTGGCTTCGAGGCTGCCGTCCACACCCGACTCGCTCGAGCCACCGCCGTTTCGAACGCTGCCGCCGTGGTCAGCGGAGCAGCCAGATGCCGCCACGACGACCAAGGTGGTCTGAGCGGCTGCGATGGCACGCCACCGACTGCGCTGGGACCGTGGCCTTCACGTCCGTCACTCCGCGCCGCAATGGACCGTCGCGAGCGCGATGAACAACGCCTCGAAGCCACCGGGTCCGCTGCAAGCGTTCGAGTGCTCCGGTTCGGTGATGCACACTGCAGCTGCCTGGTACGGCGCGCAGACGGTCTCTCGCGCAAGGTCGCTGCAGTCGTGGTACGCATCGAACGCGAGGGCGCCTTCCACGGTACAAGGTTCGGTGCAGGCCTCGCGGGCGCAGACGTCGGACGTTTGTATCTTCGCCCCGCAGTCCGACTCGCCCATCAGATCGATGCAGCCCCCGGCGTTGGTGAGGTAGACGTAGTGGGGCGGCGACTGGATCGCGAGGACCGGCCCCCAGGTGTCGTCGGTGGGGGAGGATGGCTCGAGACAGGCTCCGCAGTCGGCGCTCGTGCCGTCTGCTTCGAACCGCGCACAGTCCGATCCGAAGAGGCATTGTTCGTAGTAGTCGGCGATCTCCGTGGCGCTGCAGACCGCCGCCTGGCGCGCGGGCACGTAGGCCGGAGGGGTCCAGTCGGTCATGTCGAGAGGATCACAAGACTCCAGTGTCGGCGTGGTACCCCCAGCGGTCGAGCCCCCAGCGGTCGAGCCCCCAGCGGTCGAGCCCCCAGTGGTCGAGCCCCCAGCGGTCGAGCCCCCAGTGGTCGACCCGCCATCGCCGGACCCCTCGCCGCCGAGGCCGCCGCTCGCACCGGTGACCAAGCTACGACCACCGGCACCAAAGCCTCCCGTCGGCGGTGCGGCCCCCGACGCATCGTCCACGGAGCCTGCACGGTCGCCGCCCGACCCACAAGCGAGGCTCGGGAGCGCCAGCGCAAAGGTGACCAGCGCGAGCCTGCCGAAGGTCGTGAGATCCGGCGAGCCCAAGATCCGTGTCCGCGCGTCTTTCATGGTCCCCTCGCTCGACCGGAGGGAGTACCCCGCAATCGCCATCCGGTCAACACGGCAGAGGTTAGACGGTACCGCGGTCAACCACGTACTTTCGACTTGCACGAACCCCTTCGACGGGTTCAGAACGCGCCGTTCCCTCCTCGGATCTGAAGAGATGAACCGCTACTGGAGCCAGATCGTCGCAGGTCTTCACCCCTATGTCCCCGGCGAACAACCGCGCCTCGACGGGCTCATCAAGCTCAATACCAACGAGAACCCCTATGGGCCGTCGCCGAGGGTGCTCGAGGCCATCCGGCAGGCCACGACCGAGGCGCTGCGGCTCTACCCGGATCCGAGCTCGACTGCGATCAAGACCGCTGTCGCACGCCACCATGGCCTCGACGAAGCGCAGGTCTTCGTGGGCAACGGATCCGATGAGGTATTGGCCCACGCTTTCCTGGGGCTGCTGCGACACGAGCAGCCGCTTCTCTTCCCGGACGTTACCTACTCCTTTTACCGGGTCTACGCCGAGCTCTACGGGGTGAAGCACGAGACCATCCCGCTTGCCGCCGACCTCACGGTTCGCGTGGAGGACTACCTGGGCTGTCCAGCGGGCGCGGTCATCCTGGCCAACCCGAACGCGCCCACTGGGATCCGGATCGAACCCGCCGCGATCGAGCGGCTGGTCACCGAATGCGCGACGATCCCCGTCGTCATCGACGAGGCCTACATCGACTTCGGTGGGATCACGGCTGCTGGCTTGATCCACCGGCATCCCAACCTCCTCGTCGTGCAGACGTTGTCGAAGAGCCGCTCGCTGGCGGGACTCCGTGTCGGCTTCGCGATGGGAGATGCCGGCCTCATCGAGGCGCTCACGAGGGTGAAGGACTCCTTCAACTCGTATCCCGTGGATCGGCTCGCCACGGTCGGGGCCGCAGCAGCCCTCGACGATCGGGAGCACTTCGATGCATGTCGTCATCGGGTGATAGCGACTCGCACGTGGCTTGGAGCCGAGCTTGGCGCGCTCGGATTCCAGGTGCTCCCTTCTGCTGCGAACTTCCTCTTCGTGCGCCACCCGGAACGCGATGCGGCGACGCTCGCCGCGGCGCTGCGCGAGCGAGCCATCCTCGTTCGGCATTTCGAGACACCCCCGCGCATCAAGCAGTTCCTACGGATATCCGTGGGCACGGAGGACCAGTGCGAAACGCTAGTGGCCGAGCTGCGGCAGCTTCTGTCGCGGTGACGGTGCGGGGACGGCAGCTCCAGCGGGTCGCTGTTCGAGCGGGAAACCGCTACTCCAACGCTTGCGCCCGCAATGCGGCCAGCTCATCGGCGGTGACGTCGTGTGCCCCGAGGTAGGCCTCGGTGCCACCAGCCTCTTCGATGCGCGCCAGTACCCCGCCCAACCATTCCGCCGAGGTCGAGCCTGCGGTCGCCTGGTTCTCCACGAAATCCAGGACGACGTCGGCTTCGGGCACCCCGAGCGCGAGGAGCACCAGCGCCATGGTGAGGCTAGCGCGATCGCGGCCGATCACGCAGTGGATCACCGCCGGCAAGGAACCCTCGCGGGCGAGTTCCCCGAAGATCGCGTCGAGCTCGGGCTCCATGGCGTCCAGGGTCTGCAGGTACGACTCGGGTGTCGGCGGGAGGATCTTGGGCAGATCTGCGAGGAAGTAGCGGGTGTCCTCGGTCACGCACGCGGCATCGGGAGTGGCGCCTGCGTCGATCGCGTCGCGGAGGTCGATGACCGTTGCGATCCCGAGCGCCTGGACCCTGCCGCAGTCCACCTGCGAGAGCTCGCCGGAGCGGACGAGGACATCGACCCGCACGTGCTGACCGCCTGCCGTTCCGAGGCCGCCTACCTGACGCGCGTTCACCACCGCGGCGCCGAGGTCGATCGGCCCGCCACGGGACGCCGGCCCTGCGCTCGCGCCCGCAGCCCCGCCCCGCGGGCTCGCGGCCCCGCCGGTCCCACCCGACCAGGTCACGGCCCCGCCGGACGAGGTCGCGGTCCCGCCGGCCCCAGCTGGAGAGGTCGTCGGGGCTGCCCCTGCGCCTCCCCACGACCTGTCCGGCAGACCGCCGCTGCCTCCGCTCGAAGGCACTGGAACGGCGTCGGACCCGCCGGACGCAACCCCGGAGCCACCCGACCCGGAGGTCCCTGCGATCGCTTCGACACCCGTGGCTCCCCCGGACCGCGCGTCGCCGGTGCCCGGTCCCGGTTCTTCGTTCGAGCAGGCAACCAGGAGGATTCCGAACGCAAGGGGAAGTCTTCTCATATGCTCTGCCTCCGAGTCTCTTCAGCCTCGAGTCGTGGACCTTCGCTGGCGTCGAACCAACGCTGACCCCATCGGGGAGGGGGCCTCAGGGTACCACACCACGGATCCAGCCGGACGCCCCCACCATGCCTGCCGATGAACCCTCTCTGTCCGGCATTGTCCCGCTCCTCGCGATTCGTTTTTCGTCTGCCGGATCCACGAGAAGAGCGCCGGTTCGCGCGCTGCTCGCCCCTCGCCTCGTCGTAGGGCTGGTGGGGCCACCGACAGGGCCGGCGAGGGCCAGGGTGGGCGCGTGGACCGCCGCGCTCCAGCACTCTTCGCCGTTTCGAATCGTGACGAGCCGTTGCCCGTGCCAGGTCATCGGGGTAGGGAAGGGCAGCCAGGGTTCTGGCCTTGCGTCGTTATGTGCAAATGCCCATAATAGGTTGACTGCGGCCGTCGGGAGCGGCCCGAAGCCGGCATGCTCCTTCTGAAGGCGGTCGAGTCGCGGAGCACGGTCGCGAGAGCCCCTGGCCGGGTGAGGGCCCAATTCTTCGCGCCCCCAGCGCTACCTTGCAAGACGAGATGCGATGACGCTGTTCTTGATCATTGTCGGGTCGCTGACGGGCGGCGTCGTTTCGGTACTGCTCGCCAGCACCCTGTTGGCTGTACGCCCGGCTGCTCTGGAGCGAGCGCTGCCTCGGCTGGTCTCTTTCTCGACCGGGACCCTGCTCGGCGCTGCCCTGCTCGGGATGCTCCCCCACGCTGCCGAGGCGCTGCCGGTGCCCACCCTGGCGGCGACGCTGCTCGGTGGACTGCTCGTGTTCTTCCTGCTCGAAAAGCTGCTCGTCTGGCGTCACTGCCACCGCGAGCATTGCGACGTGCACGTGAGCTCCGGGCCGCTTCTGCTCATCGGAGACGCCGTTCACAACTTCGTCGACGGCTTCGTCATCGCGGGTGCATTTCTCGAGTCCACTCCGCTCGGTATGGTGACGGCCCTCTCCACCATCGCCCACGAAGTGCCACAGGAGATCGGCGAGTTCTCGGTCTACCTTCACGCTGGCTACACCAGAAGGAAGGCGTTGCTGCTCAACGTCGCTTCGAGCCTCACCTCCGTGCTCGGCGCCATTCTCGGCTACGTCTTCCTGTCACAGCTGCACGACGTGGGGCCGTACCTTCTCGCCTTCGCCGCTGCGGGGTTTCTCTACGTCGCGCTCGCCGATCTCGTCCCGGCCCAGCGCGGCAAATCGACGCTCGGGGGTGCGCTCTTCGATATCTCCCTCGTCGGCATGGGCGTCGCGTTCATTGCCTCCATCGTGCACCACCACTGAGTTGGTCGCCTCCGTAGTCAACCGACGGCTAGAGCACCGATCAGGTTTCCCACAGCAACGGCGCCGCTGGAAACGTACCCATGCCGAGCGAGGGCACGTCTCCAACGGCGCCTCGGGCGAGCTCTGCTGCCGGTTCGGTGCTCTAGGTTGTCGATTTGACGCAGCAATCAACCTGATTGCTGCTCTGGGTCCTTCGTTGACCCTGCTGTGCCGTGGCATGCCGGCACCTCTTGGCGTGGCTCACTTTCCGGTCTGGCGGTCGTACGCTTCCTCGATGAAGTCCTCGATCGCAGCCAGAGAGAGCTCGGCGTGGTATTTGCGCCGTTCGACATAGACCGAGGGCGTGGCTTCGACCCGGTTGCGGATCCCCTCCTTCTTGGATTCGACGAGGATCTTCTCCAGGGCGGGATCGGCCAAGTCCCGTCGGAACCGGTCAGCGTCGAGGCCGGCGCTGGCGGCGCATTCCGGAAGTCGATTCGGATCGAACTTGTCGAAATTCTTGTACATGTGGAGCAAAAACTCGAAGAACTTGCCTTGCCGCTGTGCTGCCACCATCGCCTTGCCGCCTTCGGTCGAGCCCTGGTGGCTCCGGATGGGGAACGGACGCACGATGATCTTGGCCTTGCCCTTCAGCCTTCCGCTCGTGACGCTCTCGTGGAGTTGGGGCAAGAGGCGCGAGCAGTAGGGGCAGCGCGCGCAGAGGTAGAGGACGATCTCCACCTTGGCGTTCGGATCGCCGGCGACCGCAGCCCCGGCGGTGTCGATCTTCACCTTCGGGCTCGTGACACTGGACGCGCGCCGGGCCAGTTCCCGCTCGATGTCCGCCTTCGATTGGCCGGCTCCCGCACGGCGGCACACGTCGGTTGCCAGCCGCGTCACCAGCGAACACACGGGCTTTCGCTTGAGGCACTCTGCCAGGGTGCCGTCGCAGCAGTCGTGGGGGTGCGCAGAGGCCAGCACTTGCACTGCAACCTCGCGCTTCGCACCGGTGAGGCCGTCGCAGGCCGCGATTTGCGCCAGCCCGAGCCGGGGGACGAGCACCAGAGTGAGCAGGGAGACGAGAATGGCGACTACGCTACGCATGACGATTTCGCTCCTTTCCGCGGGCTCCACCGGTCGAGACCGAGTGGGGCACGATCCAGGCAGAGGACGTAGAGAGCAAGGGAGAGCCAACCGGCGTCGCGGACGACGGTGTGCCAGGAGATGGGGTCCTCATCGACCGCGGCGGCGGAGGCGAAGCAGCCGCAGGCCATGTCGAGGCCGAGGTAGAGCGCGTGCCCGAGCGCGACCATGAAGCTTGCCATCATCACCGCGATGAGGAGGGCCGCAGCGCGCGCGCGGAGCCCGAGCACCAGAAGCACGCCGGCGAAGAGCTCGACCCAGGGCAGCGTCAACGCGAAGAAGTTCACCGCCCAGAGCGGCAGGAATTGGTAGGTCGCGACATCCACGGCAAAACTCGCCGGATTCGCGATCTTGTGCAGGCACGCGGCGATGAACACCCAACCGAGGTACAGGCGCATCGCGAGCGAGATGTACGCATGACCTCGCCATTCGACGAAGGTCGAGCAACGGCTCGCACGACTCATGGCACCCCTCCTGCTGGCGTGGCATCGGCCCCGGCCGAAGCCGCCACGCCCGGCTGACCGAGCGCGGAGGCGCCGCCCTTCACGAACACCACGTTTTTGATCCCCGCGCCGGAGAGCAACGCCGCCCAGTGCTCCCCGGAGTCCGGATCACCGCCGTCACCATACACGACGACGTGCTGTCGTCGGCTCTTTGCGATCGCCTTCGCGACCTCGGCTGCCTGCTGCTCAACCTCGTCGCTCTCCGCGAGCCAGTCGAAGGGAAACGACACGGCTCCAGCCGGGTGCCAGGCGGCGAACTCTTCGGCGTCGCGAGCATCCACCAGCAGGGTCGTGGTGCCCCGCACGCGTTCGTCACTCCCTGCGATGGCGGTCGCCGTGCCCATCGGCTCCGGGCACGGCACCATCGTCTCGATCTCCTCCTTGGCCAGCAGGGGAAATCGATCGGGACGCACCGCGTTCACGACGAGCGCCACGGCGGACCCGACCGCGGCGATCACGGCGGCATCGCGCACGATCGGCACGAGCCTCCCCGTCGTCGGGTGGCTGGGCGGGGGGGCCGAAGGGGGGGGATGGTTCGCTGTCATGCTCCCTTCTTCATCGCAGGCAGGAGGCCCCGCTCTGGGCTGCCTCGTCCTGACGCATCAACTCGCGTACCTCGCCGAGGTCATCCTTGCCACCCGAGGCGAAGGTGCCGTAGTCGAAGCGAGCGCGACGTCTACCCTCGATCGTGCGGCGGCCCAAGGTATCGGAGTCGAAGCGCCACTCGAGCCGCAGGAGTCCCCGCCAATCCACGTAGTCGTAGACCTCTGCCGAGCTCGACCGTGAGGTTCGTTCCAGTGTGAGTCCAACCCGGACCGGATGGCGCCGGGGTGACCAGGCCCCAGCGCCGAATCGGAGCTGGAGGTCCCTCCGGTTCGATCCCCCGGCGCCTCCGAAGTACTCCCGGGATTGGTGATACAGATCCGCGTTGGCGCCAGCGGTCACGTTGGCCTCGAATCCTGCCCGGAGCGGCAGCCAGAGCTGGACGACGAGGGACGCTCCGGCCAAATCGTAGGCATCGTTTCGCGCATCGTGTACCCGGATGGACGATCCACCAATTGCCCTTATTCCAAGTGGTCCTACCGTTCCCCATCCCAAGGACAGCTCACCCTCCGTCCGCGTGCGACCGATCTCGCGAAAGCGACGCCGCCCCCCGCCCGCGAAAATGGCGAAGGCGTCCCCCAGGCCGAGCTCGATCTCCCCCCGCTGAGCCTCGGTGAACCAGAGGGGTCCCGGCTCGTACTGGTCGTTTCCGGCCAACAGGGTGGCCTCCGTAGAGAGGGCAAGGAGCACCTCCGGTGAGCCCTGCCCGAGCAGCAGCCCGGCTCGCGCGCTGCCGGTGCCAAAGCTAAGCTTCTGTGCCTCGCGCGCCCAGAGCTCTTGGATGCGGAGCTGGCCCTCCAGGACGGGCCGAGCGACGAGGGGACCTCTCGCCAGGACTCTCAGATTGGCACCAGCGAGCGTGAGCGGGGAACCCACGGTGTTCGCTGCTCCAGCATCGACCGGAGAGCCGGCTAGTCCGTTGCTGGTCCACCCCAATCCAAGCTCCGTTCTGCCCGTGGCCACGGGTGATGCCCTCGGTGGATCGAGCTCGCGAGTGAGCTCCGCGAGGTACGCACGGTCCTCGGCGAAGATGCGCCGGCTCCGGCGAGCCTTCCGCAGATGCTCCCGCGCCGCCTCGTCATGCGCCTCGAGGTGCGCCAGGTACGCCCGAACGAGCTTCCCACGCGCCCGGATCTCGGGTGGCTCATCGCAGCCCCCCCCATCCAGCAGCTCATGGGCGAGCTCCGGCATCCCGCTGCGGATGTGGATCCAGGCGAGCAGGAAGCGGGGGTTGCACGCGTCCTCGTGGTAGTCGAGGTGCTCGCTCAGCACCCGGACGGCCCAGGTCGGGTTCTGGTCGGCGAGGTAGGCTCCCGCCAAGGCAAGGACGATGGCCTCGCTGTGGGGAAGCTCGTCCCAGGCCTCCTTCAACGTCGCGATCGCGGTTTTGGGATCGGCCCTCGCCCTGGCCTCTGCCGCGACCGCGAGCGCCTGCGCCTCACGGTCATCTCGGGGTGCGGCCCGGGCGGGCGCGACGAGAGAGCAGAGGACCGCGAGGGCGGCGACCACGAGCACCGCCGCTCTCGGGCCATCGCCTAGAGCGAGCGCTTGGAGAAGTACCAATCCACGACATCGTACTCGCCAGCCTTCCCCATCCGCGCCTCGGCGTCCTGAGTGGTGGCGGGCGGCGGTACGATCACCTTGTCTCCCGGGCGCCAGTCCGCCGGGCAGGCCACCGCGTGCGCGTCGACCGTCTGGAGTGCGTCGACGGCTCGAAGGATCTCGTCGAAGTTCCGGCCGACGTTCAGCGGGTAGTAGATCATCGCGCGCAGCCGGCGTTTCGGATCGATGAAGAACACTGCACGCACGGCCGCGGTCTCCGAGCTCGCCGAATGGACCATGCCGAAGAGCTTCGAGACCTTCATGTCCAGATCGGCGATGATCGGAAACTCGATCGCGATCCCGAATTTCTCCTTGACGTTGCGCACCCAGGCGATGTGGCTGTGGACGCTGTCGATGGAGGTCCCGAGGAGCGCCACGTTGCGCTTCTTGAATTCGGCGTGAAGCTTCGCGAACGCCATGAACTCCGTGGTGCAGACCGGGGTAAAATCTGCCGGATGAGAGAACAGGATCACCCACTTGTCCGTCTCCCACGTCGAGAGCGTGATCTTGCCGTGAGTGGTCGTAGCGGTGAAATCGGGGACCGGTCCGTTCAGCTCCAGTCGGGGTTGGGAAGTGGTCGTCTGCGGTGTGTCGGTCATGGCTGGTTGACTCCTCTTCAGGTGGCTTGATGAGGGGTACGAGGCGCAGGGGTGAACCCCGCCTCCCCTCGTTCTCAGCCGGATGACGGTCCGTTCGACCGCCGGCGGCGTCAAGGGCAATCGCGCGGGGTCCCCTCGAAAGCTCCATCGTGACGACGGCCGACTGGCGCTGCGGGATCCACTTCATCCGGATGGCCTCCCCACGAGTTCGGCGAGCTTCTCGTCCGGGATCTGACCCGGGTAGGACTCGTCGCCGACCAGGAGGGTTGGCGTGCCCGTGATCCTTCGCTCGATCCCGACCGTCGGGTCCGCATGATGAAGGAGGGCGAGCTTGACCGCGAAGGCCAACCCGAGCCCGCAGCGCACCGTTGCGGGCAGCGAGAACCGCAGCCAAGGTGGGCGTCCGCCTGCTCGGGCAGCGCAGCGGGCCTTCCCCGTCTTCGCATCACCGCTCGGGTGGCGATCGGACGCTCGTGATTCGTGCTGGGATTTCATGGCAAGCTCCGCTGATCGGCGTCGAGCCATGTCGACGCTCGAACGCCGGGTGGTCGAGGGACGATCCCGCGCGTCGCTCGTGAGCGCCGGCCTAGCTCCCTCCTTTCGTTGGCCTCAGGATGGTTTCGAGTAGCTCGGCCGTGCCGCGCACGACCTCGACGCACCGCAGGGTCCGTACCCTCGCCCGGTTGGCGTCGGCCCGTCCTTGCTCGGTGCTAAGATCGAAACCATTGATCTCTCGGCAGAGGACCGAGCCGTGGAGCTCCGTGAATGCAGAGGTCAACCGTCCGGAGACCACATGGAGGGCACGCCGTCCGTCCACGTCTCGTGGCTCCGAGTAACCCTCGCGGAGTCCCAGGACGAGCAAGGCTCCGACCAGGGCTCCGCACGGCCCGTCCGTCAGCCGGACTCCGCTGCCGAACGCAGAGGCCAATCGCAGCCGGGTTTCGAGGTCGAGCCCGCTGTCCTCGGTGAACGTGCTGAACAGGGCCTGGGTACAGCTCGCGCCGTCGAGGAAACGGCGCACGCAGAGCTCGACGGGCGTCACGCCGCCCCCCTCTCCGCGCGGAGCACCTCTCGCGTCCATTCCGCCGCTCTCTCGAGCCCGTTTCGCATCGCGCCGTCGAGCTCCAGCAGGAGTCGCCCTTGGGCGAGCAGGTCCGGCACCCGGCGATCGAACGGCAGCTGGGCCACGAGTTCAATCCCCGAGTTCACGGTCAACCGCTCGAGCTGGCAGGCTCCCTCCGGCCAGAGATCGGCTCGGTTCACCACGAGACCGATGCGCTGGGTGAAGCTGCGAGAGACCTCGAGCGCCCGTTCGACATCGTGCACGCCGAAACGGGACGCCTCCGCGACGAGCAGCACGGCGTTGGCGCCGGACAGGGTTGCGTGCACCGGGCACCCGATCCCGGGCGGGCCGTCGAGCAGCGCGAGGTCGTTGGTGCTTTCTTTCGTCAGCTGTCGGGCACGGTTCAGCAAGAGCGCCACCACGTGCCCCGAGTTATCGCGGCCGACGTCGAGCTCCGCGTGCACGAGGGGACCATACGCCGTCGACCGGATCCAGGACTGTCCCGCCACCCGCGTGGTCAACTCGATGGCCGCGACGGGGCAAGAGATGGCGCAGGCTGTGCAGCCTTCGCAGCGAGCGACGTCGATTTCGGCGCGGCCGTCGACCATTCGGACGCTGTTGAATCGGCAGACCTCGGTGCAGCGGAGGCATCCGTTGCAGAGATCTGGTTGGACCCGAGCGGACAAGCCCACGACTGCCGGCTCCCCGGGATCGTCCGGACCCGGCAGCAACAAGCCGAGGTTGGCTGCATCCACGTCACAATCGACGGTGACGATCGGCGCGAGCAGCGCGGCCAACGCCGCCGTGACCGAGGTCTTCCCGGTTCCGCCCTTGCCGCTCAGCACCGCGAGGGCCCTCATGGCACTGCTCCCATGGCGACCGCCGGCGCATGCGGGAGGCGAGCCAAGAGCTGCTCGCAAAGGATCGTGATCGCATCGGCGAGGTAGGTGCTCGCGCGCTCCGGATCTTCGTTGGCGGCCACCGCCTCCGCGATGGCCGGGTCGTAGGGGATTTCCGCCCAGGACTCGAGGCCGACCCTCGTCACCACCTTCGCGAGGGCCCGAGGCCCCAGCCCGGCGCGGTTGAGCACGCCGACCGCCGGCACGGCCAGGGTGCGGCAGAGTCCGTATGCCAGGTTCAGGTCGTGTTCCCCGAAGGGCGTTGGTTCAGTGACGAGGATAGCGAGGTCGGCGTCGCGCAATGCGGCCACGGCCGAACAGGCGGTGCCCGGCGGAGAGTCCACCACGACCACTTCCAGGTCGCGGTCGCTGACGGTCCTCCGCAGCGCTTCGATGAGGGGAACTCCGCGCCGCTCCCCGAGCCGCAGCTTGCCCATGTGGAATCGAAGGTCGCCCACGGTTCCGTCCGCGATTTCACCGACCGGTATGGTCTGCCGGATGATGGCTCCTCGGCGGCAAGCGAGCTCGCAGGCTCGGCAGTCACGGCAGTGCTCTTCGAATGCCATCGCGCCTTCGGGCACCAGGCAGAGCGCGCCGAACGCGCAGACGCCCACGCAGTCTCCGCACGCCGAACAGGAGTCGAGGTCGATCTTGGCCGCGCTCCGGCTGATGGTACGGGTGTTCGTGATGGTTGCGCCGAGAGCGAGGTGCCCGTTCGGCGCTTCGACGTCGGCATCTAGGTAGGCGATGCGTCCTCCGCGCGCGGCAAGCCGCCGGGCCAGGCAGGTGGCGACCAGGGTCTTGCCAGTGCCACCCTTGCCGCTCGCGACGACGACGGTGAAGGCTGCCATTTTCGCGTTCGCCTCACTCGAACGAGAGCTCGCCGTCGACCGTGCGCCGCCAGGCCTCGCGGGCCGCGACGGGCTCCGGGCATCGATACGCGCGGATACCGGCCCTCTGCAGGACACCCACCGCGTTCGGGCCGTACTTGGCCGCCGTCACGGCGACGGCGCCGAGCTCTCGGAGCTGGGTGACCGCCTGGGTCGAAGCGGCACCCGTCGCCTCCCGCGCCCGATTCTCGACAATGGACAAGAGCTCCCCCGTCCTCGTGAAGACGGCGAAGGCCGCGCAGCGCGCGAATGTCTCGTCGAGGCGCGGGTCGGCGCTGGTACTGGTCACGCAGACCACCATCCGGTCACCATCTGCAGTCATCGATGATTCTCCTGGGACGGGGCCGCCGAAGGCCCACGCCCGGTCCTGAGAGGGCGCGGGTTGCTTCGGGCGGCGCCGGGAACGGATCTATAATGTGCATGTGCACACAATGCAACCCCCGCCGGGCGCTTGCGTCGCTGGCGTCCTGGTGCTGGAGTCCTCCTGTGAACGGTGTCCCGACCGCCCAACCCCATCCGACCGGATACGGCCCTCGCCTCGATTCATGAGGGCTGTTTCGTGTGCGGACGCAGCAACCCGCTCGGGTTGCGCGCCGTGTACGTGAACGAGGACGACGGGAGTGTATTTGCTCGCGTCCGCTGTGAGGCCGTCTGGGCGGGGTATCCCGGCAGCCTCCATGGGGGGATCACGACGTCGTTGCTCGACGGCGCGATGGTTCACTGCCTCTTCGCGCGCGGGATCGCCGCGGTCACCGCCCGAATCGCGGTCGAGTTTCACGGACCGGTGAGCCTCTTGGAGGAGCTCTCCGTTACGGCGCACGTCCTCTCCGGGCGACACGGAGTCTACGAGCTCGAGGCCGAGCTTGCGCAGCTCGACCGAGTTCGCGCCACGGCCGCCGGGACCTTCGTACAGATGAGCGGCTGCGATCTCGGCCCCAACCGGTGGCGGCCAGGTCGCGCTGACTACTGAAGCGCCGTCGCTGGATCGTCCTGCGAGGTGGATACCGACCGGCTCCGATTGGATCGCAGCGACCCGCTCCGAGGAGCGCGGCTCGCATCCGCCTCACCGGTAAAAGGTCCGCGATGTGGCCGAGGTCGTCGCGAATAGCTATCGCTACATCATCCATGACCAAGCCGCGCAGCTCGGTCGCGTCCTGGCGCTCCTCGGCGACGAAGAGAGCCCGCCCGTGCTCGTGCACCGAAGCGGTTCCTCGGTACGCCGCGGACCGCGTGGCGTGGGCGCCCCTTCCGCCGGCATTCACGAACGGGTCCGAGGCATCCGCGATGGTGGGGGAGTCGTCCGGCGCTCGCGGACGCCGAGCCAATCCAGCGACGAGTCGCGATCCAAAAAGACGCGAACTCGATCGCAGAAGCCGGCCTCTGCCGCTACTGCCTCGATGGCGGTGGCGGCGGCGAGGGACCTCCCCGCGTCACACAGGATCGCGCACTTGCGCGGCCCCGACGGCGCGAAAATTCGCGGGACGAACGCCTCCAGCTGCTCGGAAGGGAGCTCCGCCAGGTCACCGTCGATTGCGTTCCAGAGTGCGTACTGGGCGCTGCCGAGCCCGGAGGCGCGCTCGAGAGCGTTGGTCAGATCGCCGAGCGTGGCTTTCCCCTGGACCACGTACACCAGGAGATCGTGTTGAGCGTCACGCTTGCAGGTAACACGTGCCATGGCAGTACGAGCTCGATGCCGCTCTGGGGCCGCCGGACGGCAGACCGCACCGTTCACTGAGCGGACCGTGGGCATCCGGGATGATGCGCCCGCGGCGGAGGGGGGATCAACTGGCGAGATCCGTCGCCGCGACCCGGACAGAGTTGGTGTGATCCTGCCCGGTCGACCTCGGCGAGACTCGGTGTGGCGTTGGGCGCGAGGTTGTCGCGGTATTGTCCCTCTGCCCTGTGGCAACCGAGGCCCGCTCGCTCAACGAATGTTCACCCGTTCGCGAGGGCTCATCGCGGCGACCATCGAGTCAGCCGCGGGATCTGGACGGATCCGACGTTGGGGACCCGCCGCTAGAGCAGCGATCAGTTTGATTGCTGCGTCAAATCAACAACCTAGAGCACCGAACCGGCAGCAGACCTCTCCAGAGGCAGCGTTGGAAACGCGTCCTCGCCTCGCACAGACGCGTTTCCAGCGCTGCCGTTGCTGTCGGCAACCTGATCGGTGCTCTGGAAGAGCCAAGCCGACGCCAGGGGGTCCGACTGGTGATTCGGGGTCTCGTGAGGCGGCGGCGCGCCATCTCTCCGATCAGCGCGGGCAGATCCGGGCGGCAGAGCGGCTCGCCTCCCGCCAGGAGCAGGTCCGTTCCTGCGCTGCCGTTCCATCGCGCTACCTCGTCGAGCACCGGCATGGCCTCATCGAGCCCGAGCTCCGGTTCGAGCGCGTCGCCCGACTGGTTCAGGCAATGTGCACAGGATAGGCAACAGCGTCCTGTGACCATCCACTTCTCGAGGCGCGGCACGGGAAGCAACCCCGGGCCGAGGGCTCGGGGCTGGTGCCGTTCCGGGTGATGGGTGGCCATGAGAGACGTGCCGCCGCGCCCGGCGTGTGCAGCACACGGCCTTCGACCCTCATGAGACTCTACCAGGACGAGCCGGCTGTTTGCTCGACGCGGCGCCTAGCTTGCAGGCACGCGGCCGTCGGGCTGGAGCGAAGCCCCGCTAGGTTGTTGATATGACTTATCAATCAACCTGATGACGGCTCCACCAACGCCACCGTTGGCGACCTGAAGCCGGTGCGGAGCGAAGCGGAGTCCTCCGCGACGAGGCCGCAGATTCGGCGGCCCCGCTGCGGTGCTCGTTCGACGCCGCGTTCTGGCCCGCGCCCCGTGGCTCGCTCTTCAGGGCGAGATCAGAGCTTCCAATCCCCGGCGGATTCCGGCTGGTACGGTATTGCGCTGATGCGCAGGAGGCGCCCCTTCCCGGACCGGCCGAGCGGCACGGTCGCCCCGACCTGAGCCCCGAGGAGCGCGACTCCCAGGGGTGAGAAGACGGAGACGACGTTGCTGTCGTCGTTCGAGCTCGGCGTGGAATAGACGAGCTTGACTCGGCGGGTGGCGTTGCTTTCAGGCGTTTCGATGACGACCTCCGAGTCCATGGTGACCAGATCGGCTGGCACCTCCTCGGGAGCCACGGTCGTCGCTTCGGCCAGCATCTCGTCCAACGTGTCGAGGATCGGTGAGCCACCCTTGCTGATCGCCGCGGTGACGAGGGGTAGCAGGCGGGAATGGTCGGGCGACGACATGATCATGGGCAATCTCCGGAAAAAGGGACATGACCCGACGACCTGCCCACGGTGACCGCGAGCCAGGCCGCGAGTCACGGTTTCAGCAACGAGGTGCGGACGAGAAACAGCACCGCTCGTCGCTGACCGACGAGAGACGGAACGGCAAAGCAGTGCGACGGCGCCCCAACACGACGAGCCAGATTATCGCGGACGCGGCGCGTGGTCAAACCCGCCGGGACGGAGGGCACCCTCGATCGGCGTCACGCTGGGCGAGCCCGGGGATTTGGGGGCCGGGAGCGGGAGCGGAACCGGTTCTGGAGATTGGTGTCCGGCAGCGGGCAGGCGGCTGGCCTGGCAAGCCGTGCTGCGAGCGGTTGCCGGGGGCCACTTGCGCGGTGGCCTACGCGGTGCCGTTCCGAGGCGGGTCTGTCGAAAAGGTCGGGGCGTCGGCCCCGGGAGTCGTGCGATGACGATCCGTCGTGCGGCACGCCGCCCTTCGTGGCCATCGGCGTCGACGCGTCCGTTCGCGCTGCAGGGTGGGTGAAGGCGCTGGCTGGCGCGGGCTGAGCGGATCCGGGCTGCCTGGCGACAGCTTCGTGGAACCGTTCGGGTGACCGCGTCGCGCTCGGGGTGGGGCGGGGAGCTCCCCGTGCCGGGGGTCACCGCTCACCGCTCACGGCCTCGCTTCGGGCTCGGGGTCGGTGGCGGCGCGCATCGTCGCGCTCGTCACGCGCCAGTGGTCGGTGGCGCGCGCGAGCCGCAGGTTCAGTCGCCGCTGCCGTGCGTGCAGATCCCGACCCACATCCGAGCCCAGGCGGGCATCTACGTTGGCGCTCGCCCCGTCGCCCACAATCTCTAGGTCGATCGAGGTGAGCTCGACGACGGCCGCTTCGCCGGGCGTGACCAGCCCAACGAGGGCCGCGGTGAGCGCGGCGGGGTCGGCGTCGAGCCCGGGTGCCTCCTCCACGTCGATGATCGCGTCCGGGGCGACGTTGCGCGCCACCGCATCCCGGATCCGGTTTGCCCGTGCCACGGGGTCGTCTCCATCCGGCGCCGACACGATTCGGGCGAGCTCGCGCAGCTCGGCGCCAAGCTCGTTGGCGGGCCCGGTCGAGCTCCGCCAGAGGAAGGCGCCGACGAGGCACAGGACGCCGATCAGGATCCAGGGCGAAGGGAGTCTGCGCTGCTTCCGCACGGGAGAGCCCTACTCCATCGGCCGTGGCGCGACCAGTCGGCTCCTGGTTCAGAGCAGGCCGTGCTCGGCGAGGACCATCGGCAGTCCCCGCGTGCCCCTGGCGACCGAAGCTTTCCCCCGCCCGGCTCGCTTCGCAACGTCTCGGGCTCGCTCTTCCACGCTCGATCGCGCTCAGTCTTCGCGCAGAAAGGCGACCACCGCCTCGTCGAAGCGCCGGATTGCCGGTCCGGTCAGGACGTGGGCGGCGTCGAGCAGGAGGTACCGCGCGCCGGGGATGCCATCCGCCAGGGCGCGCGTCTCTCGTGGCGGGTAGATGAGATCATCCTTCGCCCCGATCACCAGCGTCGGCGCAGAGACCGTGTCGAGCCGCGAGCTCCCCGCATAGTCTAGGCACGCGGCGATCTGACCGCGGCTCCCCTCGGGCGACTCCTCCTTGGCCGCGGCCATCGCCGCGCCGACCAGGCGATCGACGGCGTCCTTCCGCTCGTAGGTCGCATCGTCGAAGAGCCAGAGGAAGAGGCTCCGGAAGCGGAGCTCGAGGAGCTCCGGACGCTCGCGCAGCGCGAGCTCGACCCGAAGGCGCTCGCGGCCGCGTGCGCTCGGTTGCCGCGCGGTGAGGGCGAGGATCTGCCGCCGCACCAGCGATGGGTGGGCGAGCGTGAGTTCCTGCGCGACGAACCCCCCCATCGACATCCCGAGTACGTCCACCCGCTCGAGTCCCAACGCCACGATTGCTGCCGCCGTGTCCTCGGCCATCGTCTCGATCGTGTACGGGCCGGCGGGGACGTCCGAGCCCGCACCCCCACGGAGGTCGAGCGCGATCACCCGGTGATCGATGGCGAGTATCGGCAGGTGCGGCGCCCATTGCTCGACCCGCATTCCGAGGCCCGGCAGAAGCAGCAGCGGCGGTCCGTCGCCCGCCTGCTCGTAGGCGAGCCTCACTTCACCCGCTGGTACTCGGTTCATGCTGGCTGTCCTTCGCGACGGCCCGGCGTAGCGCTCGCACCAGGCCCCGGACCGTGGCCGGCTTGGGCAGGTAAGCAGCCGCGCCGGCTGCCTGCAAGCGCTCGATATCCGCGGCCGTGGCGAACCCGGAGGTGAGGACCACGCGCACCTCCGGGTCGATTCGGCGGAGCTCCGCGAGCGCCGAGGCCCCCGTCATTCGCGGCATGGCGAGGTCCAGGAGCACGACGTCGAAGTTGCCGGGCCGTCGAGCGAAGGCTTCCACCGCTGACTGGCCGTCGTGGTGACTCTCCGCCGTGCAGCCGAGCTGTTCGAGGAGGAGACACATCGTGGCTGCCAGCTGCTCCTCGTCCTCGGCCACGAGCACACGGAGCCCGAGGTTGGCGTCGGTCGGCGCCACCCCCGGCGAACTCGGCGGCGATGAGGTGTCGGCGATCGGGAGGTAGACGGTCACCTCGCTGCCGACTCCGAGGCGGCTCGTGATGCGGACGGCCCCGTGATGGGCCCGTGCCGCCCCGTAGACCTGCGCCAGTCCCATCCCCGTGCCCTCGGCTTTGGTGGTGAAGAACGGCTCGATCGCTCGCTCGCGGACCTCATCCGACATCCCCTCGCCGGAGTCCGCGACGGCAACCAGGGCGTAGGGGCCGGGCGATAGCTCCAGCGCCGTCGCATCGTCCTGGTCGAGGTTCACCGTCTCCGTGCGGAAGGTGAGCACACCGCCATTCGGCATAGCATCGCGCGCGTTGATGCCGAGATTGAGCAACGCGTTGGCGATCTGCGCAGCGTCACCGACGGCGACGAGCCGCTCCTCGCACGGCGTGACGCGGACGTCGACCTGCCGCGCGACGCTTCGCCGGAGCAGCTCCGCCGTGTCCGCGACCAGGACGTTGAGATCGATGGGCTCGTCTCGGGTTGACCCTTTGCGCGCGAAGGCCAGAAGCTTGCCGGTGAGGGCGGCCGCGCGCCGGGTCGCCTCGATGATCTGCCCGGCGTGTTCGGCGATTTGGGCGGGGTCGTGGGCGCGCAGCGCGAGCAGCTGGGCGAGCCCCCCGATGACCGCGAGCTGGTTGTTGAAGTCATGGGCGACGCCGCCAGCGAGGAGCCCCAGCGAGCGGAGCTTCTCCGACTGCAGCGCCTGCTCGGCCGAGCGCTTGCGGTCATCGATGTCGCGCACCACGGCCAGCACGCGGCTCGATCCGCCGATGACCGTGCGGCGGAGGGTCACCTCCACCCAGAACTGGGTCCTGTCCTTGCGTTCGGCACGCCACTCGAAGAATTGCGGGCCCTTGGTCACCGCCTGGCGCAGGAGCTCGAGCGCGCGAGCCGGGTGATGCGTCCGGGAGATTGCCGTGAGATCGCCGAACCCCAGCGGGGGGATCTCCTCGCGTCGACAGTGATAGATGGCGAGCATCCGGTCGTTGACGTCGACGATGGCGCCCGTGTCGGCGTCATGGATGCAGATTGCCTCCTGCGTCGCGTTGAAGATCTCGCGGTAGCTCCGCTCGCTTCGAGCGAGCGCGATGGCAGATAGCTCCGCCACGACGCCGAGGCCCCCGAGGAGCACTGGGGCGACGAAGTAGTCAGCGGGATCCAGGGGTGGGAGGTTCAGGGGGATCCATCCGCTGCTCTCGGCGACCCCCATGACGATGGGAACGGCGATGGTGACGCCGATGACGACGGTCGTGTACGGCCGCTCGAGCACGAAGCAGCCGAGCAGGATCACCACCGGCAGGATCATGATGGCCGTGTCTCGAAGGCTGTCGCCAACCCACATCGCCAATGCGCTCAACGCGAGCGGGACTACCAACCCGAGCACGCTCGCTACCAGAGTGAGGCCAGCTCGCAGGAGCAACAGGGCAACGGTCGCGCCGGCCGCCCCGATGACTGACAACACGAGCGTCGCGCCTGCTCCCGCCAGCGCCCCCACCCCGGAGAGGATCAGCGAACATGCCAGCATCCCCAAGAGTGCGGTGCGCACCCGCTCCCGTGGGGGCGCTGGCAGGTGCCCGGTCGAGGTGGAACGGGGGACGCTTGCGGACATGAAAGGATCGCTCCATCGTAGCGACTCGGCGCCAAGGTTCCACCGTCCAGGATTGGATCGCGGTTGAAACGGAGCCGTCCGCTGGCAGGCGCGGGGATCGGGGTCCCGCGGTCCATGGGTACGGGACGTCAGTCGCGCGTCGAGAAGTTCGCGATCAGGTTCCCGACCACCTGCCCGCCAGGCGGCGCGGAGAACCCTGCACGCTGGACCAGCTCGCGCACGCACGGCCCCACGCCGGGCGGCGCCGTATCGACGCGGGACTCCACCCGCTTGACCTCTCCCCCGGCACCGACGGTGACCCCGAAGATCAGGGTTTCGCCGAAATGGCTCACTCCATCATCGCCGACGCGAGCGTTGTAGCAGGCGAGCATCTGCGGTTCGAGACTCCGGACCACGCTGGCGGCGTTTGGCGGTAGGGCCGTGATGTCGCTGCCGCCGAACACCGTGCTCACCGCACCGCGTCCGCGGGTGGGTCCCGTCGTCCGCGCCGGCGCCGCGGCATCCGCGGCCGGTCCCGAGCCGCCGGTCCCTGGCCGCGGCGTCGCCACCTCGACGGAGGGCCCACGGGGCGGGGAGGTGCCGTCGCGGAGGGCGTCATCGAAGGCCTTCTCGATCGCGCGATCGATCTTCTCCTCGGTGGGGTCGGGCTCCTCGTCCGGGACGGCTGGCTCGTCCTCGGAAGCGGTCGCCACCGTTCTTGCCGGCGGGCTGCCATCGTTCGCGGACGGCCTGCTGCGAACCAGGAAGAGAGCGACCACTCCCAGGGCCACCGCGACCACCATCGCGACCGCGAGCGCGATGGCGCCGGTTCCGGCGCAGCCGAGCGCGAGGGTGCCGCCCGGTCCGCCTGCCCGCAAACCGCCCCGTGGCGTCGCCCCCGACTGGCTTGCCCCGAACGAGGAGCCGTTGCTCCAGGAGCCCTCGGTTCCCGTGGCCAGGGCAGAACCGCCGGTGCTGGCGCCGTATGCCGCGGAGCTGCTGCTAGCCGTGGCGCCGAACCCCGCGGACGCGGCCGGTGGCGCGTACGCGGGCGCTGGTGGTGGTGTCCCGGAGCCTTGGACGGACCAGTCCGGAGCGGCGCTGCCGAGGAGCGGGCAGAGCGCTGCATAGGCCTGTCGCGCATTCGGGAACCGATCCAGGGGTCGGCGCGCGACGGCATGGGCGAACCAGCCATCGAACCCGAGCGGGAGGGTGATCCCCAGCTCGGCCGCGCGTGACGAGGGAGGCACGAGCGGTTCGAACAGGACCTCGCGCATCAGCTGCATCAGCGAGGACTCGCCGCTCCGGGGGGAGCGCCAGTAGACCGTGCCGGTGAGCAGGGTGTAGGCGACGAGCCCGAGCGCCCAGACGTCCGTGGCCGGAGAAACGACGCTGCGATCGGTCTGCTCCGGGGCGAGCCACAGCGGCGAGCCCATCGCGGCCGTGTCGCTGGTGTGCTCCGTCACGAGCTTGGCCAGTCCGAAATCCAGGACCTTGACCGTGAAGGCGACGTCGGTGCGTTTCGCCACCGCGAGGAAGATGTTCTTCGGTTTGAGATCGCGGTGCACGATCCCTGCCCCGTGGGCCGCCCCGACCGCGTGGCAAATCTGCTCCATCACCAGGCGGACCTCCGCAGGCGGCAGCCGTCCACGGCGCTGCAGGGTCGCTTCCAGATCCTCTCCCTCGAGGAGCTCCATCACCAGATACGGCGCTCCCATTTGCGCGTCGACCCCCGCCGCCTGCACCTCGATCACATGCTCGCTCGGGATGTTGGCTCCGACGCGCGCTTCCTGCTCGAACCTCCGGCGTCGGGACTCGTCCCCGAGGAGCTCGGGGCGCATGAACTTGATCGCGCGAAGCTTGCGAGTGGAGAGCTGCTCAGCGACGTAGACCTCCCCCATTCCGCCGCGAGCGAGCAGCCGCACGATGCGGTAGTCACCGGCGAAGAGGGTTCCTGGCGGGAGCTCTTGGGTCACTACCCCACAAGTTAGCATCCAACCCGGGCGGGTATCAGCCCCGACGTGTCCGCGGCAACCGGGGACGCGCGTCTGGCACATCCGAGCGGGGAAATGGGCCCCCGCGTGGCGGAGCGCCTCCAGACTGAACGGCGATCCGGGCTACGCGGATGCTCACTCGCACCCGCATTTGGGGGCGGTGAGGACGGAGCAGTCACCCAGGTAGGAGTAGTTCGCGCGGCCCCACTCGGCGAAGTAGACGTTCGTGGCATCCACCGCCATGCCGGAGTAGCAAATCCCACCCGTCGCGATTGTGGTCCGCGCGCTGCCGTCGTGCGATATCTTCTCGACGGTCGCCGCGCCCTCTACCCCCGGGCACGTTCCGAGGTAGAGACTATCACCGTCCACGGCGATCGAGGCGATGGGATCGGGGAAGGTCGCGAGTTCGACCTCGGCACCGCCCCCCGCCGGGTAGCGCTCGAGCAGCCCGCGGGGGCCGATGGTGGGCAAGGGGACGGTGATGACCGCGTGCACGAAGCCGCCGAACACGAGCAGCCGCTCGAGGTCGATCGGTACCACGTTCGAGAGCGTCTCCGTCGCGCCCCCGGTCTTGGGCACCCGGACGAGGATCTGCGCGTCGGTGGTCGCGGGGACCGTCCAGTAGATGAAGCCGCGGTCGATGGCGATGAGCGCCCGGGCGGGTGCTTCGGCGACCATGGCTGGGTCGCCACCGTCCTTGGGGACGCGCCATACTCCGTCCCCCTGTCCCTCCACCATGCTGTAGTAGACGTCCGTATCATCCACCGCGATCATGAACGGAGCATCGTCGGTCAGGTACTCCACCTGGCCGCCCGTGAGCGGCACGCGTCCGACGCCGCTCTCCATCACGCTGAAGTAGACATGGGTCGCGTCGACATGGACGGCTGCGGGGCGTGCTGGACTGACGTCGGCCAGGATCTCCGGGGTGCCACCGGGGAGCATCAGACGCAGGATCGAGCTGGGGTTCAAATCGGGCCCGAGCCCGCTCGGCCCGACATTCCGCCAGTAGAGGTAGCCGTCTCGCTCCTGGAAGGCGCCCGGCCCCGGCATGCCTCCAGTGAGGAGGGTCGGCGTGCACGGTTGGGTCGTGGCGGGACATGCCGCGGCGGGGGCCACGGTCTCGGTGCCGTCCTCGACGCTGCCGTCTCCGCCAGTGGCCGAGGCCCCCGCGCCCGAGCCTCCCGTGCCCGAGCCCCCCGTTGCGGGATCCGTCGAGGACACGTTGTCCCCACCTCCGCAGGCGACCGCCCCCGCTGCAGCGACGAGGAGCCAGTGCCAATCGTGGATGCAGCCGGACTTCATGGCGAAAGATGGTGGCCGGGTCTGCTCGGCCACGCAAGGGTACAGGCCGGGGCGGGTGACTCCAGTCGTCCTGTACGATCCGCACCCCTGGCGGTATTCGTGGCGCAATCACCTCGGTTGCCGCGATGAAGGAGCTCGCGCAGGGTAGCCTCTTGGCGGCGCGACCTCGACCGAATCAGGCGGGATACCTCTCGGAGATTTCGTTGCGGGCAGCCATCAGCCGTCAGCCTCTCCGCGCCTTGGGTGACGGCTGACCGCTGACCGCGGATGGCCGGTTTGGCTCTGGCTCCGCCTGCTTGGGTCGGTCATCGGGGCGGACATCCCGCGGCGACGGAGCCCCTCCTGCTCCGTGCGCCCCGGGGTTGGCAGAGACCCGCGAGCTCCATCCTGGTACGCCAGGGAGCCCTCGGTCTACCATCCCAAACGATGGGTGGCTTCTCTCGGCGCGGGTGGTTCCTGGTTCTCTCAACGGCGATCCTCGGTCATGCGGGGGTGGCGGGGGCCCAGCCCGCGGTAGCAGCGGACGACCCTAGCGGTTCGGTGAGCCAGCGGCCGACGATCACGACGTCGTCGCCGCCGAACGAGGCCGGTCTCGTCCTTCCGCGGCTCCTCGAGTTCGTGGAAGCCGACTATCCACCGGCGGCGCGCGAGGCGGGGATCGAGGGGGAGGTGATCCTCGAACTCGGGATCGACACCGAGGGACGGGTCACCGACGTCGCGGTCGAGCAGCCCGCCGGTCACGGCTTCGACGAGGCCGCGGCGGTCGTCGCCTGGCGCTTTCGGTTCGAGCCCGCGCGTCGCCAGGGGCGGTCGGTCGCCGCGAAACTCCTCTACCGCTACCGGTTCACGCTCGAGCGCGTCGCCGTCTCGGCTCCGGTCACCGTCGGTCGGCTCAAAGGTCGCGTGGCCGTGGGCACCGTCGGCATCCCCGCGGTTCAGGTGACGCTCGCGGGCCCGAACGGCTACGCTTGGTCGGGCACGACCGGCGAGGATGGCGGGTGGGACGTGCCCGATCTCGCCCCGGGCGACTACACGGTCTCCATCTCGGCAGCCGGCTACGCTGCCGCGAGCTACGCCGAACGCGTCGCCGCGGGGGAGCTCACGGAGGTCACCTACGCGCTCGCGCCGGCTCCCGGCGACCAGGGCATCGACATCACCGTGTACGGTGAGCCCCACCGCTACGTCACGCGCCGCCGCATCACACGCCGAGAGTTCACCCACATCGCGGGCACCAACGGGGACCCGATTCGGGCGGTGGAGAGCATGCCGGGCGTCGCGCGCACCGGGGACGGCTCGCTCGTGATCCGGGGCGCGTCACCGCTCTCGACCGGGGTGTTCGTCGACGGCACGAGCGTGCCGTTCATCTACCATGTCTACAACCTCGCGAGCGTCATTCAAGCGGACCTCGTCGATACGGTAACGCTCTATCCCGGCAACTTCGGGGCCAAGTACGGACGTTTCGTCGGCGGCATGGTCGAGGTCGGGATCCGCCCCCCGAACGTGACCTGCACGGCTTGGGGCGAGCCGAAGGCCCGCACCGGCTGCTACCACGGCCTCGCGCAGGTCGACATCATCGATGGCCGCCTCCAGCTCGAGGGGCCGATCCCCAGGATGCGGAACCTGTCGTTCCTCGTCGCCTTGCGGCGAAGTTGGGTGGACTACTTCATCAAGAAGGCGGCCGAGCAGACCGACCTCGGGCTGACGGTGGCCCCGCGCTACACGGACTATTTCGCCACCATCGAGCATGCGCGCGGCGAGCGTCGCCTGGGGATCCGCGCCATGGGCGCCCAGGACGAGATTGGCCTCGTCGCGGACGAGAGCTTCTCCGAGGATGATGCGCACGCCGTCGGGAAGCTCCGGCTGGTCGGGTCCTATCACCGAGGTCAGATCCTTTACGAAGACCGCCTCTCTCGGTCGATGACGCTACGCTCCTCTCTGGGGATCGGAATGGATCGACTGATCCAGGAGTGGGGGGATCTGCACCTTCGCTATGAGCTCGATCCCGTCGAGCTGCGGCAGGAGCTCTCCGCCGTGATCCTCCCCGAGCTGGAGGTCAGCCTCGGTCTCGACACCTACATCGCCCCATACCGGCTCGATGCCCGCTTCAACGACACGGAGACCGCGGTGGGCCCCCTCGAGGATCTGCGCGTCGACGGCACCGACGGTGTGCAGGGCTACTACCTGGAGGCGATCGTTCGCCCGTCGAAGCGGAGCTCGCTCGTCCCCGGGCTGCGCCTCGATCACGTCCCGTCTTTCGACGAGGTCACGCTCGGTCCGCGCCTCGTCGGGCGCTACGACCTCATTCGGCCACGCGGTGAGCCCGGTACCAAGGGTTGGCGCCGGCGAACCACCGTGAAGGGCGGCACTGGCCTGTTCTTCCAACCACCGAGCCTACTGATGGTGGACATCGTGGGCCGCCTCCCCGACCAGCGCTCCGAGCGCGCATTCCAGCATTCAGTGGGTGTGGAGCAGGAGCTCACCAAGCAGGTCGAGCTGTCGGTCGAGGGCTTCTACATAGATACCGACCGGCTCCTCACTTCGGTTCCCAGAGACGATGGGGGGCGCGACCTCGAGAACCAGGGGGCGCGCCACAGCTTCGGCCTCGAGACGTTGCTTCGGTACCACGCGGACGAGCGCTTCTTCGGCTGGGTGGCGTACACGCTGTCCCGGTCGGTCACTCGCGATGCTCCCGGCGAACCCGAGCATTTGACCCGCTACGACCAGACCCACAACCTCATCCTGGTCGCGAGCTACCGCCTGCGAAAGCGCTGGGAGATCAGCGGTCGCTTTCGGTACGTCACGGGGTCGCCCTACACGGACATCGTTCCTCTCCCGCACTCGCCGTCAGTCTTCGATGGGAACACCGGTGAGTACGTTCCGCAGTCTGGCAACCCACTGACGGATCGATTTCCCGACGCGCACCAGGTCGATCTGCGCGTCGAGAAGCGGTGGCAGTACCGACGTTGGGCGCTCACGGGCTACCTCGACGTGCGCAACGCCTACAACCAACGCATCGTGGACTTCTTCTACTACAACTTCAACTATACCGACCGGGCCATGGTGCAGGGGCTGCCCCTCCTGCCCACCCTCGGCGTACGAGGAGAGTTCTGATGGTTCACCGAGGTCTCCTCTCCGGCGCGGCGTCCCTCCTCGCCCTCGGCTGCGCCGAGTATCCCGAGTTCGAGACGATGGCGAGCGTGGAGAGCGTGCGGCTCCTCGCCATGCAGGCCGATCCTTCGCTGACGCAACCGGGCGCGTCGGTCACCCTGCGGGCGCTCTGGGCGGATGGTCGCACCGCCGATCCAGCTCCGGTGTCACGGGCCTGGTTCTTCGGGTGCGCCAACCCCGCCGGTGACGCCTTGAGCGAATGCCTGAAGGACCTCAACGCCGCCCCGCGCGGAGACGGGGCGGCTTGGCCCGCTCGGTTCGAGCCGGTGCCCGGAGACTCGGCGAGCTTCGAGCTGCCCGCTGACCTGCTTGACGGGCGCTCCGGCTACGGCATCGCGTTCTACTTCTTCGCAGCCTGTCGAGGTGGCGACCTCGCCTACGAGGTGAGCGAGGATGATGCCTTTCCAGTCGTATGTCGTGACGGGGGGCGTTCCATCGGTTCGGAGGACTTCGTGGTGGGCTACCGGACCGTCGTGGTGACGCCGTGGCCAGAGCTCCGCAATGCGAACCCCGAGATCGCCGGGATCACCATCGACGGCGCGCCGGTCGAGCCCGACTGCCTCGACGCCGACTGTCTCGACGCGCCGCCGCGCGACTGCACCACGGAGACCTGTGCCTCGGTGGTGGCCTGCACGGAGGAGAACGCAGCGGCGGACGACGAGGCCAACGAGGAAGGAGCGAACTGCGAGCCGGCGGAGCTACGCGTCGAGCTTGCCCCCGAGAGCGCCGAGATCGACTGGTACGCGGGGGGCATGGATCGCGAGCGCTTGTGGGTGCGCTACTTCGTCGATCGCGGCACCACGGGCGCTGATTTCGCCGTTCTCCACTACCCCGATACCGGATGGGACCGCGACGCGTATGGCGAGCTCTTCCTCCCGCGCGGCGCCGCGCGCCTCTGGGTCGTCGTGTACGACAGCATGACCGGCGTATCCTGGGCACGCATGACTCTGAACGCTGACTAGAGCACCGGCCGCGCATCGGCGACACTTGATGCGTCAGGACATGTAGGTATGCGCTCTGCAGAGCTCGAGTGAGCTGATCCCGAAGCGGGCCGTCGCCCCGCGGCGGCTGCTGGGCGATCCGTTCCCCCTTCACCAGCGCGCTCTGCGCGAGGTGGTAGGCATCGAGCGAGGTATGGGCGAAGGGAGTGACGGATTCGGCTTCGGCACCGGCCGGGGCGGCGGGTTTTCGGCTGCCGGCTGCGGTTCCGGCGACCACCGGGGATTCGGCCGGGACCTTCGGGACGGACTCGGTGGCACTGGCC